>JANXMF010000217.1 GCA_025354795.1 Pseudobdellovibrionaceae bacterium | reverse complement strand
CCCCGACGTCGGCACCAGCACCAATCTAAATCCTTCCATGGACGGCAAAATTTACGGCGCCAACGAAGTCGACGACATCGAAATCGAAATGGGTGTCAAAGACAAGACCGTGCCCGATTTGGTGCCCGGCCAGGAGGTTTCCGACCGCTTTTTGCGCTTTGATATAACCGAAGGCAACGTCATGTCGTGCGTCGGTTCGTTTGGAAAATTGCGCGACACCTTGGGCATTCCTTTGATGCCGTTGATGACGGTCTATGATTTCTTTATTAAACGCGCGCTCGATCAGTTGTTTTACAATCTCTATTGGAAATCTTCGTTCATATTGGTTGGAACACCCTCGGGCGTAACGCTTTCGCCGGAAGGTGCCCAGCACGGATGGAAATCCGATATCCAAATTCCCAACCAGGTGACGTGGGAACCTTTTTTCGTGCAGGAGCTCGACTGGATCATGGTGGAATCCATACGCCGCCATTTGCACTATGATGATGAAGGTCGCAGCGGCGTGATCATTCGCGGCGTCACCCGCGGGGTTGATCAAAAGCTTTTGCCGCAGTTATTGAAAACGCAACGCCGTTTTAAAGTTGGCCTTGAAGCCGAGCAACAGCTCGCGCCCCAAGGTATAACATTGGACTCCTGCGTGGACGAGTCCCAAGTGGGCACATTTTCGGACAAAGAAATTTTCGCGCAGCTGCGAACGGATGTGCTGAACGGCGCCTATTACCTGATCGATTTTCGCGGCTACGGTGGTTACGATCCCGGTGACAATGTGGTGCATATTTTCGCGCTCGGTTCGCTCACCACTGAGGCCATCAAAGCTTCACAGGCACTCATGCAAAAGGGTATTTATGCCAACGTTATTGTCGTGACCTGCACGGACATGTTGGTCGGCAATCTGGGCCATTTGAATGAGTATCATCATTTGCGCGAAACCCTGGGCATCACCTCTGAACTTTTTGTGAAGAATCAGGATGTCGAAGATGCGGCTCAGTTTAGGACAATTTCTGGTCGCCGCATTCCAATCGTAAGCGTGCATGATGGCGAAATCGGATTGCTCGACAATATTGGTTCGATTGTAGGAGTTCGCCAAGAAACGTTAGCGGTGCGCAAGCATTCGCGTTGCGGTCGCCCAGTGGATGTTTATCGCTACCATCATTTGGATTGGGAATCGGTGGTTGAGGCCTGTGGCAAAGTTTTGAGCCAAACGGCGCTTGAGAATGTGGTTTTACCGAGTGAGACTTACACTCAGGTAAAGTTGTCAGGCGTGGAAACTCAGGACTGGCGCCAGCTTTGGCCGATTGCAGGGAAGTAATTCACTACTTCATTACTAAACAGTGTTTCTCAGTAGGCTGGCTGCCGTTGCAATTGCCGGTGCCGGTGCCTACCATCAAGTACGTGAGTACCTCTGAGCCACCGTCATCCCTTCAACCGTTGGAATCAGAATCGAGTTGTAGCGCGTCGGATCAGCTAAACGCGCGTTAAATTCGGTCATCACTCGCACTTGTTCGGCCCCAATGTTGTCGCGCTGGGGCTCACCCCAAAGAGCTCCCCATAAGAAAGTGTTGTCACCAACAATCAAACCGCCTGGGCGCACGTTTTGTTCAGCCCAGTCCAAATAATCTAAATAGCCCGTTTTATTCGCATCTATAAAAACCATATCAAACGGACCCCGTTCAACCAACGAAGCGGCAAGCTCATTCGCATCTCCGCACAAAGCGATAATTTTATCGCCGGCCACCGGTGAGGCCCTAAGAGTTTCCTTAGCCCAGGCGTGGTGTTTTGGTTCCTTTTCCAGCGTGTAAAGACGCCCGTCGGCCGGCAGGGCTTGGGCCATAGCCAACGCCGAGTAACCAAAAAGGGTGCCAAATTCCACGATTTTCTTGACGCCAAAACCGCGCACCAGAAATTGCAATATCCGCGCTTCACTCGCAGCAATCGACATCCGCTCAAGGCCCACTTCGGCCATGCGCTCACGCACCCGCAGCAGATCGGCGTCGTCGGACAATCCAAAGACCTCGCCTAGGTATTTTTCTTGTAAGGTATTGACTCTCATGAAGCCAACCTAACCGAAACATGCTAGCTTGTCCAAACAATGGCAAAAGTGCAGTTGGTTATCTTTGACTTCGACGGAACGCTTGTCGACACCGCCCCCGACCTTATTCGCAGCGCCGAGATTTACCTTAAATCCAAAGGCTTACCGGCGCTGAGCGAAGAGCGCATCCGCAGCGAAATCGGCATGGGCCTGCGTAAGCTGATTGTCGACATCTACCCAGGTGAAAAAAATGAGGCGCTCAAGAACCAAATCGAAGCGGAATTTATTGCCGTTTACGATCAGCAATATCTCCATAGCCCCAAGCTTTTTCCCAATGCTATGGAGTTTCTGCGCGACTATGAGGGCATGATCGCGATCGTTTCCAATAAGCGGAAACGCTATATCCAACCGATTTTGCAAAAATTGGAAATCGATACACTGCCATGGCGAGCAATTGTCGGGGGCGATACTTATGACACTATGAAGCCCCATCCCCAACCGCTTCTTGAGACCATGAAGCTGGCGGGAGTGAGCCCTGATGAAACTTTAATAGTCGGTGATGGCATTCCCGACGTCGAAGGCGCCCTCGCAGTGGGCAGCCGCTGCGTGGTGGTTGAATTCGGCTACGCCGCAGCGGACCTACTAATCAATCTCGGCGCCTGGAAATCCATCGCCGATTTTGACGAGCTGTTGCCCTTGCTGAACTCGATCACATAGTGATTGACTTCGTGCGCCGATCACGCAAAGACCTTTAAATCTGGAGGTTTAGAATGGCTGAGTCGTCTATCATTCAGGTCCGTAACCTGGCTGTCGAGTTTCGTACGGACGAGGGTATCGTCAACGCGGTCAAAAGCATCTCGTTTGAAATTCCGCGCGGAAAAACCGTGGGCCTGGTGGGCGAATCAGGCTCTGGCAAAAGCGTAACCTCGCTGGCCGTGATGCGACTGATCCCGGACCCCCCGGGCAAGATCAAGAGCGGCGAGATCTTATTAAATGGAAAAAATTTACTCAAGCTCAGCGAATCGCAGATGCGCCATATTCGCGGCAACGAAATCTCGATGATATTTCAAGAGCCCATGACCAGCCTCAATCCGGTGTTTACCGTGGGCGATCAAATCAGTGAAACTTTGATTCTCCATCAAAAAATGTCGAAGAGCGCGGCGATGGTGAAAGTACTGGATCTACTCAAGCAGGTGGGCATTCCCAATCCCACTGAGCGGGTGAAGAGCTATCCTCACGAACTGAGCGGCGGCCAGCGCCAGCGCGTGATGATTGCCATGGCCATTGCCTGCGAACCGGATCTGTTGATCGCGGACGAGCCGACCACAGCCCTTGACGTCACAATTCAAAAACAAATTCTGGATTTGCTCGCGGATCTACAAAAAAAATATCAGATGTCGATGTTGTTTATCACCCACGATTTGGGCGTGATCGCCGATATCGCCGATGAAGTCGTGGTCATGTACCGCGGTGACATTGTCGAAAAAGGCAGCTGTGAAGAAATCTTTTTGCGTCCGAAACATCCCTACACCAAAGGTCTCTTGGCGTGCCGGCCGTCGCTGGAAAAAAATCCGCGCCGCCTGCCGGTGGTCAGCGATTTCATGTCCGCCGATGGCAAAGAACGGGTGGGCGAAACCGGGGCGCAAAAACTGCAGAAACAAACCCGCACAATCTCAACCGATCAATCCACTCTTTTGGAAATCAAGAACATCAAAAAGCATTTTCCGCTGCAAAAAGGTTTATTTGGCGGGGTCAAGTCGTGGGTCAAGGCGGTCGATGATGTCAGCTTAAGCGTGCGCAAGGGTCGCACTCTAGGGTTGGTGGGCGAATCGGGTTGCGGCAAAACCACTTTGGGCCGCACCATTCTCCGCCTGGTCGAACCCACCGCGGGAAGCATTGTTTACAGTGGCACCGACATCACTCAGCTCGACCGCGAAGCCATGCGTGCCATGCGCCGTAAAATGCAGATTATATTTCAAGATCCGTACGCCTCGCTGAATCCGCGCATGACCGTTGGCGCGGCTTTGATGGAGCCGATGATCATCCACAATCTCGGCGGCAACCGCGGCGAACGCCTTGAAATGGCCGGCGAACTCATGAAAAAAGTGAACCTCGACCGCAATATGCTCAACCGCTATCCGCACGAATTCTCCGGCGGCCAGCGCCAACGGATTTGTATCGCGCGCGCGCTCGCGGTAAAGCCTGAGTTTATTATTTGTGATGAGTCGGTATCTGCGCTGGATGTTTCCATTCAAGCGCAGATTCTCAACCTGCTGTTGGATCTGCAGGAAGAGTTGCATCTGACCTACGTGTTTATTTCCCATGATTTGGCGGTGGTTAAATTCATCTCCGATGAAGTCGCCGTTATGTACAACGGCAAGGTGGTGGAAATGAATGATGCCGTCGGAATTTACGAGGCGCCTCAGCACGACTATACCAAGAAGTTACTGAGCGCGATTCCGAAAGGCATGCCGAAGCATTTGATGTAAAAACAGCGCTCCGATAGTGGCGCGCACGATCGAATCTTTCATGCGGAAAATAAATGTGTCGGCGATATCGAGCAATTCCCGCCGAGGCCCACAAGTTCCCCCGACCTAAATCCCGTCCAGGCTTCGCAACCTCCGCGAGTAAGATATATTCAATCTCATGAACCGCCGCGACCCTTCGCTCGTAAGCATTGTCATCGCCACCTTCAATTCCGCGGCAAAGCTACCGCGCACGCTTGATAAATTGACGGCGCAGGTTCTGCCTCCGGGATGCAAATTGGAAATCCTGGTGGCGGATGGGGGCTCGAGCGACGACACACGTTCCATTGCTCAGCGCTTCGGCGCGCACATCATAGACAATCCACGAACCGTTCCGGGTTGGGCCAAATTCCTGGGCCTGCACGCCTCACGCGGCCGCATCGTGGTTTTTCTCGACTCCGATGAGGTCTACGCCGAGACCTGTGCGCTCAGCAATATGATCGCGGCCTTTCGCGAAAATCCCGAAGTGCACATGGTCACCACCTCGGGCTATCGCTGTCCAGACGGCTATCCGTTTATTAACTTATACATCAACGAATTTGGCGATCCGTTTTCATTTTTCATTTATCGCTTGAGCAAGGATCACCGTTTTTATTTACCCACCATGCGGCGCAGATATCAGACTGTGAGCGACACCGATCGCTACGCGGTATTCGATCTTAGCGCAGCTCGCGATTACCCGCTGATCGAAATGTATGCCATGGGCGCTGCCCTTGATGTGGAGTATTTTGCCAATGAATTTCCCGCGCAGTTCCATTCGGAAGCGGAATTCTCTCACGCCTTCAACTATTTTCTTTCGCACTCCCCACGTGTCGCCATCGCCAAACATTCCGACCTCTATCATTACTCGGCCGACTCGCTTAAAGGCTTCGTGAGCAAAGTAAATTGGCGCATCCGCAGCAATATTTTTTTCGCCAACTTGGCGGCCGCGGGATTCTCGGGCCGCTATAAATTCCAAGGCCGGAGGACGCGACTGCGCAAGTATGCATTTTTGCCCTACAATTTATTGATCTTGCCCTTGCTGCTAGACACATTTTATTTAACCCTCTCCCGCCGCAATCCGATTTACCTTTGGCACTTTTTCCTGAGCCTAAGCACAGCCTTCACAATTCTGGTTTACTACGCGCTTTTCCTTTGTGGCTGGCGACCGGTGGTGCGCGCCTACGGCAGTGCCAACCCCGCGCAGTCCCCGCGCTAACCGGACCAAGAGCCCGTCTTGTTTTCTACAAATTGCTTTATAAGGATAAGGCCGTTCTTTATCCTTTTAAGAATGGACATCAAAGACCGGCTCATCGAACTTATCCGCGAAAATAAAATCTCCACCACCGAAGTTTCCGATGCGCTCGGAAAGCGCGGGCACATTCCTGGTCCGCTGCCGATCACTAGCAGTTACCATCTCGCCGGTGAAGTGCACTTTATCTACACCTACGCCAAGAGCAACTATCCCTGCCACGAGCAAGTGCAACATATCCCCAAGGGCAAAATTGTCTATGTCCACGCCATCGATTGCGGCAACAACGCGGTTTTCGGCGACATCGTCACAAAATACATTATGCTCTATAAACGCACCATCGCGGTGGTCACCAACGGCCTGATGCGCGACGCCCACCGTCTGGTCAAAGAGCGCTATCCAATTTGGACCTGCGGCGTGACTCCCATCGGCTGCGTCAACGCCAAGCCCGACACTCCGGTACCGGACGAGGTCCCCGGCCTATGCGAGAAATTCCACGGCAGCATTATGGTGTGCGATGATTCCGGCGTGGTGTTGATTGAAAAGTCCGACATTAATGAAAAACTTTTCGACCGTTTGCGCTTTATCGAGTTGCAAGAAGACATTTGGTACTACTGTATGGACTCACTCAAAATGTCGACGTTTGACATAATCTGCGCCAAAAAATATTTGACCGAGAAGGGATTAATCGATCCCTCCCGCTTGGAAGAGTTGCAGCGCTTGAAGTAGGGAAGCCACATGGCGCAAGGAAAAAAAAGAGCTTTGGTTCTTGGCGGTGGCCCCTGGCAAGTGCCTATCATTCGTTTCTTACAAAATAAAAATCTGCATGTGACAGTAGTCGAACCGCTCGCCGTGTGCCCTGGAGGCCAGGCCGCCGACCTGCATTCGCGCGTCGATGCCCGCGACAGCGAGGCGATTTTAAAAGCCCATGGTCATGAACACTTTGAACTTGTCACCAGCGATCAAAGCGACGTCACCGTCGAAGCCGTCGCCATCGTGGCGGAGAAACTCAAGTTGCGCGGCAACCCGGTCGCGGCGGCGCAAAATTTCGCCGATAAAACACGTTGCCGGGAGCTGGCGGGGCGCCTGGGAATTTCCCAGCCCCAGTTTGTCGCCGCAAAGTCGCTCTCAGAAGCTCGTGCTTTTATCACCAGCCGCCCCGGTGCCTGCATTATTAAGCCAGCCGACAGCCAATCGAGCCGCGGGGTCCTGCGCATTGAAGGCCCTGACGATCCGGCCCTCTCACGCGCGGTTACAGAGGCGCTGTCGTTTTCACCACGTAAAAAAATGATTGTGGAAGATTTCGTGGTCGGCAAAGAAATCACAGTTGAAGGTCTTTGCTCGGGAGGCCGCCACCGCTGTTTGGCAATGTCGATCAAAGATCACTTTCGCACCGCGATCGCCAATAAGCTACGCTATCCGGCAGACCTTCCCACGCGCCTGGAAGAGGCCGTGTTCGAGGCGATGGATGGCTTTGTGGAAAATTCGGGCCTCAAGTTCGGCATCACTCATGCGGAATTCTTAGTCGATATCGAAAACGAAAAATTCTGGCTGGTGGAGATTGCCTGTCGCGGCGGAGGCACTCTTATTTCTTCGGACATTGCCCCATGGGTCTCCGGTGTGGGTTTTTATGACGTGCTTTATGCCGATCTCAACGGCACGTCCACCGACGTGTGCGGCCTAAGCCGCCAAAGCAAAGGTGCGCTACTCGGGTTTTTCGAATTTCCAGAGGGTCAGGTGAAGCAAATTCACGCTCTCGCTACGGTACGCGACATGCCCGGGGTTCACCATTTGCACCTCGACTTTAAAATCGGGGACACTCTTCGCAAGGCCACCGACGACCGCAGCCGTCAAGGTTTCGCCATACTCTTCGGCGCCGACGCTTTCACCGTCGAAGCACTGTGGGAGAAGGTCCGCCGGGAGGTGCGCGTTGAGTTCGTCTGAACTGCGCTACCCAAGCCTCACCCAAGCGCAAGCCGCGATTCAAGCCACGCCCGGGGAAGAATATGGATCGCGGTTCAAAGGCTGGGTGCGCCTGTGTTTGGTCGCCGACTCTGAAAAACTGGCACAACATCTCAACCGTTTGAGGCCGCTATGAAAATCATCGACTGTCAAGTGCATGTGGAAGCAGGTCTGTCCAACTACGATCTCAAAGTTGACGGACGCAATATTATTTTCAACACCACCGACGATTACAAGAACCACAACAGTGTCGCCGGTCCACACGATTCGATCGCGCTGGTCTTCGATTTCAAGAACAATATTCAGTTTGTGAATGAGCAAATCCGCTTACGAAAAATTCGCGCGTTAAAAGTTCATAGCCGCATTCAGCGCCTCAACCGCCAAGATTATGCACCGCTGGCCCAAGCGCTAAAAGCGATTCCGAGCGAAATTCCCGTCATCGTTGACGCCTTTTACTGGGGAGCGGAGCTGGAATTTCAACCGAGTCTCGAGGGTATCATCCACCTGATACAGTCCGACCCTAAGCGCATCTGGGTTGTCGCCCACGGCGGCGGTTATGAGGTCATGAAATACTATGTGCACCTGAGAAAGCTGACCAATGTCTACTATGATCTCTCGCTCTCGTTGCAATATTTTGAAGACTCCTCGCTATTCGCGGACTTTCGTAAACTAATCAAGTGGACCGACAAAGCGCGCATGATGTTTGGCTCCGACTACCCGGATTCGTCGCCCAAACGCCAGTACGAACTCCTGACCGACATTTTGACCGACCTCAACGTGAGCCGGACCGATCAAGAACTGGTTTGCGGGGGGAATGCTCAACGGCTCTATGGGATCAAGCTTTGAGTGGACGACGCTGGGGCGGGTGAAGGACCTCGACGAGACCGTAGGAGACGGTTCGATGCACTAGGGTCTTACTTATTCTGCGCCAATTCAATCAAGGTATGCACTGTGCGCTTAATCTTCTCGATATCAAAGGGCTTGGTGATGTAGTCGTCAGCCCCAACCGCGAACCCACGCTTCACGTCGGCCTCGCCATTGCGCGCGGATAAAAACACCAACGGAATCTCTGACAAGTCATCGTTAGCCTTCATCATCTCGGCCAGCTCAAAACCATTGATCCACGGCAAACCAACGTCGAGCATGATTAAATCAACGGGGTTGTCATCGAGCACGGCGGACAGCTGAGTGCCATCGGCCGCGGCGAGAACCCGGTAGCCCTCACCTTCAAGCACGCGTTTGAGAGCGGCGCGAATCGTCTCATCATCCTCGATCACCAAAATGACCCGTGGGGTGACGCGCGCCTTCAACTTGCGCAAGTCGCTCATTTCGACCACGCCGCCTTCGGACATGCGCGCCTTGGTCAGGCGTTCAATCTTTCGAACTAAATCGGTGGTATTTATTTTGCGGCTCATGTCTAGTGATGCCCCTGACTTTCAAGCCAGCGTTCGGCATCGATGGCGGCCATGCAACCCGTTCCCGCGGCGGTGATCGCCTGGCGATAGATCGGATCTTGTACATCGCCCGAAGCAAACACGCCAGGCACCGAAGTGTAGGTGTTTTTGGCCTGAGTCACTAAATAGCCAACATCGTTCATGGCCAATTTGTCTTTGAATAAATCGGTGTTCGGCTTGTGACCGATGGCTATGAACACGCCTTCGACTTCCAGGGTGCGAGTGGCGTCGCTCGCGGTGTTTTTGAGCACGATCGCATTGACGCCTTTGTCCCCTAAAACATCGACCATCTGAGTGTTTACCATCATTTCCACTTTTGCATTCTTGCGAACCCGGTCCAGCATGATTTTCGACGCGCGAAATTCATCACGGCGATGGATCAAATATACTTTAGACGCAAAACGGGTGAGAAAATTCGCCTCTTCCATCGCCGTATCGCCACCGCCGATGACGGCCACGCGCTGGTTTTTAAAAAAAGCACCGTCACAAGTGGCACAGGCCGAAACCCCACGGCCAAGTAAGCGCCGCTCATTGGGCAAACCCAAATATTTAGCACTCGCACCAGTGCTAATAATCACCGCGCTGGCTTGATAGAGATCCTCATCCACCCATATTTTAAACGGACGCGAGCTGAAATCCACTTTGGTCACATCCTTACTCACAAACCGCGTACCAAAACGCTCAGCTTGTGCGCGCGTGACCGACATCAACTCGGGCCCCTGAATACCATGGGTAAAACCCGGATAATTTTCGACTTCCGTAGTCGTCATCAGCTGTCCCCCGGTCTCGTAGCCTTCTATCATCAGCGGTTGCAAGTTGGCGCGCGCGCCATAAATCGCCGCTGTTAAGCCTGCGGGGCCGGAGCCAATAATGATCACGTTTTCAACTTTTTTTGTTTCCACCAAAACTCCTCAGGATGGATGTCTGGGATACACCTTATGACCGATGTCGTCCGCGCGCAAACTCCAAAGCCAAAGGTCGCGGGCCATGTCGGAGGGCGAAAAAACCCCGAGCTGGCGCACAGCCGCATTCTTGGGCAAGAGCTCAGTGTCCATGTAGCCCGGCGAGAAAAGCCGCAAATCCCACTCTGGTCTCTCCGCGCGCAACGAGTGCACCAAGCCCAGCAAAGCATGCTTTGCGGCAGAGTAACTGGCGGCCAGGGGATCGGGCGAAGATTCTGCCACCGCACTCCCGACCATTGTCACCTGCGACTCAGACTTAGCATTGGCTAACACATGTAAAAGCCGCGCCGGAAACTGAAAGGTCACTTCCCAAGCCCATTGATGGTCTTTCCATTCCCGTTGCGAATAAAGCCCGAACGGCCCACCGCCCGCCACGTAAAATATCTTGCTGAAATTCTCCGCAAGGACAGAGCTGAGGACCAGATTTTGCCCAGCCGTCGCGGCGAAATCCGCGAGCTGATATTCAAAAAGTGGCCACTCTTCACGCAACCGGGCGAGCTGTGGCTGCTTACGGCCAAAGCCCACAGCGGGATAGCCGGCCGCGCAAATCTGTTTGACCAATTCGGCACCCAAGCCGCGACTGGCTCCTAATATAAGGATTCGGTCCATAGGGTCCCAATTTGCATAAATCGGCTAGGTGGCGCAATATGAAAAACTATGCCGTCGGTAAAATTTAAAAAAAATCTGCCGCCAATCGAGGTGGAAGCTGGAGCCAATCTGATGAAAGCACTGTTGGCGGCTGGACTGCCCGTGGCTAGTTCTTGTCATGGCGACGGAGTCTGCGGCAAGTGTCGGGTGCAGGTGCTCTCCGGAGCTGAAAATCTTTCTAAAGTCGGTACGGTGGAAGAGCTGGTGCGTGACCGTCTCAAAACTCCGCGGGATTATCGGCTCTCGTGTCAGGCCCAGGTCTTAGGTGATGTGGTGATTGACACCTCCTACTGGTAGGCACGCGTCTTGCGAAGGTCCTTCACAAATATGGAGGAAATATGTTTAAGTTCAACACCGTCCCGCTCGCCCCCCTTGCCGTCCTAGCGCTTGGACTCGCGTCCTGCAGCCAAGAGCAGAAAGTGACCGACGCCTATGTCGCACCGATCCCGAAAATTCGCACCAGCAACGGCGTCCAAAGCCTTACCGAATGGAACAACCGCAGCGTCAAAATCGCCGATCTCGAAGATAGCTTTGACTTTGCCGCCACCGCCGCGAGTGCCGTGACGATCCAGTCGATGTGCCGCCTGGATGGCGAAGATCTACAAGAGAAGTTTACCTTCCGGGCGCCCCGCGAAATTCGCTTTTTCCAATTGCTGCCCGCGCGGCTGCTCACTCAGGATCTCGAGCAGCATCTCCTGGCGTGCGGCTTTGAACTCACGCTCCAGAACGGAGAGGGCGCAAGGCACATTTTTCCCGTCTCGGCGCTGACTTTGAAAGACCAGAAGGGCGGGCGGGTTCAGCTCGCGCAAGAACCCGAGGTCCTATTCGCAAAAAAAACCCGCCTCAAGGCAACGCTCACGCACCTCGAGGGCATTCGCATGCGTTACGAGAATAGCGGACATGCCGAAGCGCAAGTGATTTGCCAGGACTTGAGCACACGGGCGCTGCCGTTTGCATCGGTCCTGGAGCTTCTCAACTTTGACTTTATCCGGCCACAAACCGCGAAGATCGCGGAGCTTCTGGTGGAACGGCCACTGCAAATCTGCCGCACTGTGATTTTACAACAAGGGCAGCGCACCGATGTGAGCGACCTCTTTCAGCTCATCTTTCCCAGCGAGCCTCCACCAGTGCGGTTGGTACTAACACCCTATCCTGCGCCAAGCCCCGCGAACCTCCCAGCGGCCACATTGGCGCTACGCGGAACACCTTTAGCGCTGGCGCTCTGGCAGATTAGCAATCCGAACAAAAGCGTCCGATATATGCGCATACCTACTAAGGGTTTGTCCGGACTAATTAATGTGTTCAATCAGCCGCCCGGGCTCGGTTCTCTCGTTCGTAACTTGAATTACCAAGGCTCCTGGTTCTTTATTGGCCACGGACAAAAACCAGCGCCCGAGTTTGAGGAAGACCGTGATGCCATCACTTACAAACTGGCGCGCGGGCAATCAGCGACTATTGCCATGTATATCATCGGGCCCGGGCCGATCAAATGCGCGAGCAATCAATCCACCAATGGTTTTATGGCCAGCGCGATCGATCCCTTCCCAATTGAAGAAGTCGCCGTCACCAAAGAAGTGCTTTCCACCATTAAGATTGCACCCCCCGCCGCGATTTACGTGACCGATATTCCGGTAGCGACCATTCCAGGGTTACCTCCTGGCGAACTCTGTTCGTGGCCCTGATGAAATCTTAGTTTTTTGACAAGCAGGTGTAGCCAATGGGTACGCCCTGCTCCATAAAGATGCGTTCGAACTGTGTGATAAAATTTCCGCTGACAAATTCGGATTGATGAAGATCAAAAGTATGACCATCGAGCTTATAAGCACTGCGCTTAAAGCGCTCCAGTGACCAATTGAAATAATTACGGCTGTCAGTTTTAAAAAAAAGCCGCGCGCCGGGGCGCTGCATTTCATAAAGGCGCGCCAAGAACAAATCCTGAATCAAGCGGTGTTTATGATTACGCGACTTTTCCCACGGGTCGGGAAAAAAAATAAACACATCATTGAGCTCACCCGCGGTGAACAGTTCAGGCAGTAAATAAGCATTGTAACGCGCGATGCGGGCATTCCGGTGGCCGCTCTGAAGCGCCCGCCGGATGGATTGAATTAGTGGCTTATATTTGAGTTCGATTCCGAGTAGGCAACGCGCGGGGAACTCCGCACTGCGGCTGGCAAAATGCAAGCCATTGCCCGTGCCGATTTCCAAATCCAGCGGTACATCGGGCGCCACCCCAAAGGCATTTTCACGCCAGGCCCCGCGGAAGGCCGGGGCCCGCTCTTCGTCATAGCTCCATGGAGAAAATTCACCGAGCAATGCCGCAATATAAGCATTGGGGATCGGCACATCTTTGGTGCGGCTGACTCGCAGTTGGGCGCTTCGCGACATATGGGCCTGGGAATTACCACAGGTTGCCCCGTAAAGCTATTTTTGAGATGTATGAGCCCATGACTAAACTAACAGCAATTTTATTGAGCATTTTTATATCGGTCAAAGTGACGGCCATACCGGCTGAAGCGCATCAGATCATGGTTTCGGGACCAAGCCCTTACGCCGTGACCACTGCCCGCGAAATCGCGGCTTTGGGCGGGAACGTGGTCGATGTCGCGGTGGCGATCGGGCTCACATTGAGCGTCACGTCACCTTACTATGCCGCGCTTGGTGGAGGCGGCTTTGCCCTAGTGAAAATGGGAGCCTCCGGCCCAGTGGAAGCCTTGGATTTTCGCGAGACCGCACCGTCGGCCACCGGCAAAGACTACTATAAAAGCCTGGGCAAAGAGGCCTCGGTCACTGGCGGTCATGCGGTGGCAGTTCCCGGTGGGCCCGCGGGGCTGTGGGCGCTTCACCAAAAATATGGCTACCTGAAATGGGAGCAATTGTTTGCCACCGCTCTCGGGCTTGCCAACAAAGGCTTTCCGGTGAGCGCGGAATGGGTGCACCGAACCCATGACGAAATGAAGCGCTTCAATGAACACGGGAAATCCGCGTTTGCACGTCCCGCCGAAATTGAATATAAGCCCGGCGAAATGCTGCGCCAGCCCGCTTTGACCAAGGCCTTACTTGAATTCAAAAGCAAAAATTTGAAGGGTTTTTACCAGGGCGCGGTGGCGAGGGATTTGGTCGATTCGGTGAAGGCGTCACAAGGCGCGCTGAGCCTTGAGGATTTGAAAAACTATAAAGTGCGCTGGCTCAAACCCATGCAAGCGGAGCTTCAAGGTTATACGGTGTACCTGATGCCGCCGCCCAGTTCAGGCGGAGTAGTGATCGCCTCAGCACTTAAGCTGATGGATAAATTGAAATTAAAATCCTATGCTCGCTTTTCGGTCGATGAGCTGCATTATTTGGCGGAGATTGAATCGGCGTCCTTTCGCGGGCGCGCGCTTCTTGGCGATCCTGATTTTAACAAGAATCCAGTGGGATTTTTGCTTTCCGATACCTACCTGGATGGGATGGCCAAGGCCGTCGCGAAAGGCAAAGCCGGCGCGCTCAAACCACTCTCGAGCGCCGATGTCCCTGAAGGCCACGAGACCACGCACTTCTCGGTGATGGACAAAGACGGCAATGCAGTGGCTCTAACCATAACTCTGAACGGAATTTACGGCTCAGGAGTGGTGTCAAAAAAATTCCACATCGCCCTCAATGACGAAATGGACGACTTCACCACCCGTCCAGGCGAAGCCAATATGTACGGTTTAGCGCAAGGCACGGCGAATCAGGTTGAAGTCGGCAAACGTCCGCTCAGCAGCATGAGTCCGACCTTAGTGACCAAAGAGGGAAAAGTGATCATGAGCCTTGGTGCTCCGGGCGGTCCGCGCATTATCACCGGAGTTCTGCAGGGTCTTTACCGCTCGCTGGTGCAAAACATGGATATCGATAGCGCGATCCAGGCGCCGAGGGTGCATCACCAGTTCTTGCCAAACAAAATCTATGTGGACGGCGGCCGCTGGGCCCCCGAAACTCTGCAAGGTCTGCGCGACCGCGGCCACCAGATTGAGGAAGCCTCGGCGCTGGCTAAGGTTTACATCGTGCGCCTTCGTGACGACGGAATTCTCGAAGGCGCATTTGATGCCCGCGGCGAGGGTGCTGCCGGAGGAATTTAAATCTGTTTCCAACTGCGGCGCAACCGAGCACTAAAAGACTTCCGTGCGGTTGCGGCCTTTTTCTTTGGCTTTGTAAAGGGCTCGGTCCGCGCGCCGCACGAGCGCGTGCACGCGGAG
>JANXMF010000178.1 GCA_025354795.1 Pseudobdellovibrionaceae bacterium | reverse complement strand
TCATCAGGCATGATTCCAAGCGCGGCCTTCACCGTCGCGAGGTCAACCTCAACATCGTCTAAATCGCCCTGAACCAGGTTTTCAGACGCATTATCACCGAGGATGCGGTCAGCCTCAGCTTCCAGGTTGCTGTTCAGGGTGCTGTATTGAATAAAAATTTTGCGGCCCTCAAAGTCTACTTCCTCCCAAATGCGCGGGAAGTCATGATCGTTCTCAGCGGCAAAAAATTGCTCAAACAGCGAAGCTGCCGCATCCACCGCTAAGTGTAACAATTTTAATACGTTGTCCTTGTTGCGTTTATACCCGAGCGAGATTTCCCAATTATTTTGTTTTAGCGCGTTTCCGCTGCGAATTCCGACTCTTACAAGGATCTCTTCAGGGTATATCTGCCCATCCGCTTCAACTGTGCTGTCGCCGATCTGGGTGGAAAAGTTCTGCCGGAAAACAGTGCGAATCTGACCCATCAGTTCGGGCGGCAAAGGGGTCCACTTACGAGAAATGCTCAGGCGCGGTTTCATAGGCAATCCTTAATAAAAAAACGACCTAACGTTTTGACCTTTATTATCGTATCCCATTATATAGATGGTTAATCAACAGGTAGGCCCATGCACACTGCAGAACTTCAATCCATTCCCACCCTAACCCAAATCGGGCAGGGAGAGGGTGTGTACATCTCCACCTACGGCTGCCAGATGAATGAAAACGATTCCGAGCGCATGATGTCCCTGCTCGAGATGATGGACTTTCACTCAGTGCCGACGCCTGAACAAGCCTCGCTGATCATTATCAACTCCTGTTCCATTCGCGAAAAGCCGGTGCACAAAGTGCATTCAGAAGTAGGCCGTTACCGCAAAATGAAAGAGGCTAATCCGCGGCTGCGTATTGGCGTTACGGGCTGCGTGGCCCAGCAAGAAAAAGACCAGCTGCGCGCGGACATTCCTCTGCTTGATTTTGTGCTCGGTACCGATGCCATTGATTCGTTGCCGGAAGTGATCGCGCGCGTTCGCTTAAACAATGAGCCAGTGGTGAACGCGCGCTTTCAGCATCAAGCGCCTTATCATATTGAAACTTTGATTCGAAATCCAGGAGTTTCCACTTTCGTCAATATCACCAAAGGCTGCGATAATTTCTGCACCTTTTGTGTGGTGCCGTTCACGCGCGGGCGGGAGCGTTCGCGGCCCCTTCAACACCTGCTCACCGACGTGCAAAAGTTGGTCGATCGAGGAGTGCGCGAAGTGACCCTGCTTGGACAAAATGTAAACTCGTACGAGTCCGAGTGCGGAGTTAATTTCGCAGGGCTACTCAAGCAACTCGCACGTCAGACCGGAATTGAACGCATCCGCTACACCACCAGCCATCCGAAAGATTTCAATGAAGAGCTCATGGACGTGATGGCAGAGCATCAAGATAAGATTATGGAGTTTATTCATTTGCCCGTGCAAAGCGGCAGCAGTGAAGTGCTGGAGCGCATGCACCGCGGTTACTCCCGCGACGAATACTTGGGCATTGTCGAGATGATTTATTCCCGTTTACCGAACGCGGTTTTGTCGACCGATATCATTGTCGGTTTTCCTGGTGAAACCGAGGCGCAATTTCAACAGACCATGAGTCTGCTCAACGAAGTCGCGTATGAAAATATTTTTGCCTTTGCCTATAGTCCGCGGCCCTTTACCAAAGCTCAGCATTTCAGCGATCAGATCTCAGAGTCGGTGAAGAGCCAGCGCTTGGCGCAAGTGCTGGCGCTGCATAAGGAAACCTCTTATGCCTTGGCCAAGCAATATCTCGGTCAATCGTTACAGATTTTAGTAGAAAAATTCGACGACGAAACCGGCCGAGTGAGCGGCCGCTCGCGCCAGAACAAATCAGTTTATTTTACTGGCGGCCGCGAATTGATCGGCCAAACGGTAACGGTACACATTCAAGAAGCCTTGCCGCTGGTGATGCGCGGGGAGCGAGTGGTATGAAAACTATGACCAGGCTTAAAGCCGCAACGGATGTGATTGAACTCGAAGCTTTCGGCTTGACCTCGGGCATGGACAAAGATCGCCCGGTCATGCTCTTTCGCGAAAAAGGGGGCGAAGCCGTTTTGCCGGTATGGCTTTCACCGCTCGATGCAGGCATAGCACTTACGCAGCACAATTCACAAACGGTGGCCATGTCGCCACACGATATTCCACTGCAGGCCTTGCGCGTACTTGGGGTACAGCCCGAGTCCGTGCATTTTGTCGAGCTCAAAGGCCATCAACAGTATATGGAACTGCGTTTTAACGGTTCGCGCCGGCTCAAGTCCATCAAAGCCCGCGCCGACCACGCCATTTCATTTTGCTTACAGGCCAAGGTTAAATTTTATTGCACGCGCGGCTACTTGCAACGCTGCCGTGATGTGGAGGCGGAAATTGGGCGCACCAAAACGGCGATGAACAATCGCCCCGATTCGGCGCGCTTCAAACATCCGTACTTAAATTGATTCTGCCCGCGCGCGGACATTCTCCCCAGGTGGGCGCCGGCTGTTTTGTAGCTCCATCGGCGGATCTGATCGGTGATGTGCGCATCGGGCGCGGCTGCTCGATTTGGTTTAACACCACACTGCGCGGGGATGTGATGCCAATCGTGATTGGCGACGAAACCAATATTCAAGACAACAGTGTGCTCCACGGCACTTACAACAAGTGCGGCGCGGTCATTGGCAATCAAGTGACCGTGGGTCATTCTGTAATTTTGCATGGCTGCACCATCGGCGATTTGGTTTTAGTGGGAATGGGTTCGATCATTATGGATCAGGCGCGCATTGGTAACAACTGCATTGTCGCCGCCGGGTCGTTGGTCACCGAGGACGCGGTTTTTCCCGATGGCCAGTTGATTCTCGGCCGCCCGGCCAAAGCGGTGCGCGCACTCAACGCTAAGGAAATGGCGTTTCTCCCGCAGAGCGCGCGCAACTATATGGAATACATGAAATGGTACACGAAGGAGTAGCACTTGGAAGAAATGCAAATTCCCATGGCCTTTACGTTTGACGATATCTTGTTGGTGCCGCAGTTTTCCGAAGTGGTGCCCACCGAGGTTTCGACCGATGCCTTTTTCGCCCGCGACACTTATTTAAAAATGCCAATTCTTTCGGCAGCCATGGACACCGTCACTGAACACAAAGTGGCTCAGATCATGGCCCAAATGGGCGGCCTTGGCATTATTCACAAAAACATGAATATTGAAGCGCAAGCGTTTGAAGTGGAAAAGGTCAAAAAATATGAGAGCGGGATGATCCTCGATCCCATCACGCTGGGTCCGGAAAACAAGGTCTCGGCCGCGCTCGAGATGATGCGCAAATACTCGATCAGCGGTGTGCCGATCACGGTCCAGGGCAAATTGGTAGGCATTTTGACCAATCGCGATTTGCGTTTTGAGACCAATGTAGAGCAGCCAATTTCCAATCTCATGACTAAACAAGAAAAGTTGGTTACGGCGGCGGTCGGAACCACGTTAGCGCAAGCCAAGACGATTCTGCAAAGGCACCGCATTGAAAAGTTACCGGTGGTCGACAGCCAGGGCCAGCTCAAGGGATTGATCACCATCAAAGACATCGAAAAAGCACAGAACTTTCCGCAAGCCACTAAAGATCGACACGGTCGCCTATTTGTGGGTGCGGCCGTGGGGGTGGACGCGACCTCACACGCGCGAGCCGAAGCACTGGTTGCGGCCGGCGTTGACGTTTTGTGCGTGGACACGGCCCATGGCCATTCGAAAAACGTGTTGGCCATGGTCGAATGGGCCAGCGGAAAATTTAAGGAGGTGACGTTGGTGGCCGGGAATGTGGTGACCGAAGACGGCACGTTACAACTCATACAAGCCGGCTGTGATGTGGTCAAAGTGGGCGTTGGCCCCGGCAGCATTTGCACCACGCGTATTGTTTCGGGTGTAGGCATGCCGCAACTTTCCGCGGTCATCGCCTGTGGCAAAGCCGCGCGCAAAAAAGGCAAGACTATCATTGCCGATGGCGGCATTAAATTTTCTGGAGACATCGCCAAAGCCCTCGCGCTCGGCGCCAACTCAGTCATGATCGGCAACTTACTCGCCGGAGCGGACGAGAGCCCCGGTGAAACTATTTTGTATCAAGGTCGCACCTACAAGCTCTATCGCGGCATGGGTTCACTGGGGGCCATGCAACAGGGCTCGAAGGACCGTTATGGTCAGATGGATGTGGCGGATCATGAAAAGCTAGTGCCCGAAGGCATTGAAGGCCGCGTGCCTTATCGCGGATCGGCGCGCGGAATTCTACACCAACTGGTCGGCGGTATCCGCAGTGGCATGGGTTACATTGGCGCTAAGAACATCGAAGACCTACAAGCCCGCGCCAAGTTTGTGCGGGTGACTCCACAGGGGTTGCGCGAGTCGCACGTGCATGACGTTAGTATTACTAAAGAGGCGCCCAACTATCGTTTGGAATAATAAGGCGAGGCCTAGCTACCGTTCCAGGCGCATGACCCTAGTTTTAAAAACAATATCCCCGCGCTTATGGGCCGTCTCGACGACGACCACTTCACCCTCGCGAATGGTGGCGATGTAACCATTTTTATTGCCGACCGGTTCGTTGCGGCGAAGAACGATCACTTCCTGATCCGGATCTTGGATCATGGCCTTTGGATCGCGCACGTCCCAAATGATGGCGACCAATTTCAGTTGGTCGAGGTCAAAGCGCTGAGCCGGTGTTTGTGGTCGTAGCGGTGCTGAATCCTGGATGTTGTATTCCTGATAGGACTGAAACGGGTTGCGGCGATTCGAGATATCATAAATAAAGGGCTCAAGAAAGCCCTCCATTTCGGAAAATTCGGGCTTAGCCTCAGTTTC
>JANXMF010000100.1 GCA_025354795.1 Pseudobdellovibrionaceae bacterium | reverse complement strand
ATTCCCGGCTTTCAGCACCTGAACTTGCGATGCATAATCCGCACTGGTGGCGCAAGGTACTCCGATAGCGGGCGCATTCGGCGGTACCAATTCCAGGGACATACGCTCCCAGCGCTGGGGAGCGGATTTCTACACCCTAGTGCTGGTCTGTGCCGCCCGACAAAATTCGCATTGAACCTCGGTCAGGTGCAGTCTCAATTTGCCGGCTTGGCCGCTTTCTTCTTTTCCAGATAGAGTGTTTCAATACGGTTATGGCAGTTACCCTTGGGGTGTGCGCGGCAAGCCTCAAATTTTCGATCTAGCGCGGAATATTTCGCAGTCAAGTAAGGTTTGTCGCCTTTTAAAAATGGATACGTCTTCTCGTATTGAGCCATCGCAAATATAATTTCACTTTCTGGGTCGGCCTCTTGCAAAATCGCGGCTCCTGCTTTTGTTACAGAATTCTTCCATTCTGGGCTTCGTTCGGACGGGCGCACCTTGGTGGCGTTATCAAGAATCTCCTGCCAGCCCTTTTCGACTGTCAGAGTCGCGATGTCCTTTGCACTCCAGGCTTCCTCAGCGAATGCAGGTCGCCACCATCCACATGCGATTATTACAAGAAGAATGAATATTTCGAAATGCCTCATCCTTGATTTCCCCTTTTCAATAGCCCGGTGGGTACCTTGCAGCCGACTTTTGGCCGCCACCATGGACCCACCCGCTCGACCTACAGCGCGGATTCAACAGCTTTCTTATAGTCAGCCAAACTGCGGGTACTGCCAAATGTGTAATTTTCGAGAATCAAGTTCCCACCATCGACTTTTGCTATAACACGGGTTTTATCGTTATTATTTGCTCGGTAGATGATTGCAGAAATTTTGCCAAATGCGGTTTTATACATTTTGTCCGTACATACCGCATTCACTCCTTTGCCAAGGAGTGCCAAGTTCGACCGTTCTGCACCATAATGTTCTTCTTTTTTCTTCTTAAGCTTCGTCCAATCCAAACTGTCGTAGGCGCTCCAGTCAAACGTAACTGCGATTTTTTTGCCGCAATCCTTTATATCTGCGGCGGCTTGAGTTGCCGCAGTGTCGACTTCTGCACGGGCCTTCTGATCCTTCACGCTTTGAGCGTGCACTCCGATCGCAAACATTGCGGTTGCCAGGTAAATTGCTATGTTTTTCATAAAGCTCCTGAAGTTAAATTACTAAAGTTAAATATCGAATTGAATTCTTAGGCAAGCCTTTTTCCTGCAAAGATCCTCATGGATAGCCTCAACGCATTTTGCGCGAAAACTCATAATTCGAGCAACCTGGGCTATTCTTTCGAAAATCGCAGGTCAACTGGTTTATTGAACTCAGTCGGCCAGCTATTATAATTTTGACATAAAGAAAGTCTTATACGCACCCGCCGCAGGGCAATCTGTTCCAAGCGAGCCGTCCCACTTTGCTGTCACCGTAAAGACACTATCCGACAATTCAAGTTTGAAATCTTTGGGAGTGGGAGTGTACTTAACACAAACCGACGTCACTGCGCCTTGCATGGCTTCTTTTCCCAATTTATCCTTACAAATCGCCGCAACATCTGCGGTAAATCGATCGAAGAAACATGAGGGTAAGTAGCGCACCCCATCTACAGTGGTAAAAGTCATATCCTCAAATGTTACGTCAATTGGTTTGCCCAAAGCAGTAGTCAGCTTCTTATGCCAGTCCGGAAAAAGTTTTTCTTTAAATTGCGCCATTGCTTGTTTTTCTGCGAGACCCATTGTGTGCTCTCCCTTTGTTTAATATTTTGCCTTGCAATAAAAAGTTTAGAGATCGCCCGGGCCCGGCGCAATGTTTAAATTAAATCCGTTCCTATGACGAGTGATGACGGCGAAAGATACGCCATACCGTTAGCTCCTGGTGAATTCACACCGACTAAGGCTCTGTGACGAAATAACCTAGACCTTCTGACTAACGCCGATCTTCTCGGCCATCTGCTTTTGAGTAAGACCATGACGAAGTCTGATCCCATAAAACGAAGTAGCAGGCCCTTTGATGGGATCTTTCAGATGGGGATAGAACACATCGGCATCGAAGAAGTCTTCATCCGATGAGCGCCCATCTAAGCGCTCAAGAATCGCCTCAATCGCAACGGCATCCGCGGGCGAGACAAGATAGAG
This sequence comes from Pseudobdellovibrionaceae bacterium, assembly GCA_025354795.1. Classification (GTDB taxonomy): domain Bacteria; phylum Bdellovibrionota; class Bdellovibrionia; order Bdellovibrionales; family UBA1609; genus JALHOQ01. Next base: position 6,520 of record JANXMF010000100.1, on the reverse strand, counting down.
CCTACGCTTCTTCCCCTGACTCAATTCGATTTTAATAAGGGGCGTCTTCTCCACCGACCCTGCGTGAGCTTTGAGTAATTGTGCCATTCGTGTTGAACAGGCCCGAAAGGCACCTATCAACGCATCGAAAGGCGCCTGGACTTTAGCGGGCATTTTCTAAGCGCGCTTAGCAGCCCTATTATGAATTCGCACTGTCGAGCCCATCTTAAAAACAGGGCAAAAATGCCCTATTTGCAAGCAAAATGCTCGGAAATTGATTGAACGAATCGTTAAGTCATGGGATTTCAGAGATTCATCTGGCCCCACAGCTCCCCGCTATGGAACGAGATGGTGTCGAGATTTGGAGAACGACAGGCAATTGAACTCCTTTGGGAATGCAAGATCGAGATGAAGTAGTCGATTTGAATACGCACCGGAGGCTTTAGATGAAGGAGTGGAAAAATATCGGCAAACAACTTGATGCCCTGTCGAGCAAAGTTCCTGCGCGGCTTGTCCGGGATCTTTATGAAAACAATGACATGAGGAACCAGCCCATGCGGGCCGGACCCGGTCATCCGCGATATCCGTGGTCCATCGGGTCCCGACACGGCCGCCTGAATGCTCTTAAGATTTTCTGATCCACAAGCGCTCGGTTCCGACCCAAGATTCTTTCTCAAGGATCTATTTATGTTTCTGGTCTGGGAAAATTATGGCCTGTCGCTGCCGGATCAGATTGCGGCTTACGTACACGACAAACTTTCGGACAACGAGCGCGTCATCGTGATCGAGGTCCTGACGGTGGTGAGGGGTTGGGCCGAAGCCGGATTTATGGAATATCAGGCTGGAAAGGCCTCTAGGCTTATAAAAGTAAATGGGGCTCCGGTTGGCTCCGCGAAAAAGGAAGGGCATTTGCGCCTTGTCGGAAGTGCGCCCGCACTCGACACTTACCAAGTGAAACCGGTTTAGATGCAACAGCAATCTGCACCCAACGAAAATCTTGAACGCCTTGCCGGGATCGTCGAGCGTGTGACGTTCCACAACGAACAGAACGGCTGGTCGGTACTTAAAGTCACTTCGTTCCGCGACCCCGCCCGGCTCACCACGGTGCTGATCCATCAAGTCAAGGTCTTTGCGGGTGCCACGATGGAGTTTTGGGGTGCGGGGGGACATCACGCGAAATTCGGCGAGCAGTTTAAGGCTGTCAGGGCCGTCGAGAAAAAGCCCGCCACAGCCGCGGCACTGGAGAAATACTTGGGCTCGGGCCTAATCTGTGGTGTGGGTCCGGCGACAGCCAAGAAGATCGTGGGGCATTTCAACGAAAAGACGCTCGACGTATTTGAAAGCAAAATCGAAGAGCTAATGAAGGTGCCGGGGATTGCAGAAAAGAAATTGGAACAGATCAAGACTTCCTGGGAGGAGCATCGTGCGATTCGTGATGTAATGATATTCCTTCAGGGCTACGGGATCAGTACGCTCTTCTCGACCAAAATATATAAGACCTATGGCGACAAGGCGATCCAGATCGTATCGGCGAATCCATACCGGCTCGCGCACGACATCTATGGGATTGGCTTCTTCTCGGCCGACAAGATCGCGCTCGCGATGGGGTTTGAGCGGACTGGCGAGCCACGCATCGAGTCCGGAATCAAACACGTTTTGGCTGCGAGCCGTGAAGAGGGCCATTGTTTTCTGACAGATCGACAAATCAGCGCGAATACACTGGAGCTGCTGCGGGAGCCGATTGCGGAAGATCGGATCATGGCGGTCTTGGAAAATCTGCTGTTCACAAGCCAAGTGAAAAGCCGCAAGCTCCACCGAGACGGTGAGCGGGAGACCTGTTATTACTCGAAGGGGCTCTACTTTGATGAACTCACGACCGCCCAGCAGGTGCAGGGGTTGCTCGGCGGGTCAGTGACGGTTGATCGGGAGCGCGTGCGCGCATGGGTTGCGCAGTATTGCGAGAAGCACCAAATCAACTTGAGCGATGAGCAGGATGCGGCGGTTTGCGGAATTGCGGGTGAATCGTTCTCGATCCTGACGGGCGGGCCGGGCGCCGGCAAAACAACCTGTACAAAGGTTTTGGTGCAGCTTCTCCGGGCCATGAAAAAGCACGTGCTGCTGGCCGCACCCACGGGACGTGCCGCCCAGCGGATGACGGAAGTGAGCGGCTCCGAAGCCAAGACCATCCACCGGTTGTTGGAGTGAGCCCCAGATAAGAACGGGTTTAAGCGCGACGATAAGGACCCGCTCCACTGCGATTTCCTGATCGTGGATGAGACCTCCATGCTCGACATCAGCTTAGCTGCATGCCTACTGAAGGCGGTCCCGCGTGGCGCACAGGTTCTGTTCATTGGTGATCCGGATCAACTGCCAGCCGTCGGTGCGGGCGACGTGTTGTCGGATTTGTTAAAATCCCCGTCCGTGCCGCGCTTTCGGCTCACTAAGATATTTCGGCAAGCCGAAGCATCATCAATCATTCGTTACGCGCACGAGATCAATGCTGGGTCGGTTCCGCGCATTATCTCGCCGCTCGCTCGGCCCACAGCGTTCCAGGACGGTATGGATTGTCTGTTCGTCGATGCAGATGAAGCCACTCAAGATCAAATCAAATTCCTTCAAAAAGCTAAGTATGCGATCGACAATACCCAGAAGGATTCGGAGGGGCATTTATTGAAGATGGGCGAGGAGTGGTTGGGGCGATTACAAAAGACCGCTGAGGGCGTCGAGGTGGATCGGCTATTTCGTCCAGAGCAAATTGACGAGCAGAGCGTTCGTTCCCCCGTGTTGACGATTCCCGAGAAGTTTAGGCATGTGGATCTAGCGCGGCTCGCGCAGGCCCAATCGGGTGTCGAGGAGTTGTTTGAAATTTTTAAATCCGTTCATCCCTGGTCGTTCGTCCACTACGGGCTTACGGCTGTCGATACGCTGGTCCGGCTCTACACGAAAACGATTCCGGAGTGGCTTGGGACCAACGCGGAAATCCAGGTACTAACGCCCCAGGTGCGTGGCACCCTCGGCACACTTAACCTCAACCAATCACTCCAGCGGATCAGCAATCCGGAGGCTCCAAATAAACGACAAGTGCAGATCGGTGCGCGGATCTTGAGAGTTGGAGATCGGGTGATCCAAACGCGGAACAATTACAATCTTGGAGTATTTAACGGCGATATCGGACGAATCACGTCGGTCGATACCGAGGAAATCGGTTGCGAAGTTTGTTTCGGCGGCGGCGGGGAGCGGGTTGTAATCTTCGAGCGGGAGGACCTCACCGAACTGTCGCTCGCTTATGCCGTGACCGTCCATAAGTCGCAGGGTAGCGAATTCCAGGCCGTCATCATCCCGGTGGTCGGCCAGCACTTTAATATGCTGTTTCGTAACCTGCTCTACACTGGCCTCACCCGAGCCCGCAAGCTCGTTGTCTTCGTCGGCAGCCGAAAGGCGTTCGCGATGGCGGTCGGGCAGATTGACAACCGCAAGCGGCAGACGGCATTGGCGGATTTAGTTTCGGGTGAAATTCGATGATGGTCATGGATAGTGGCCAATGACGAAAGCTGATTTGATTGACGTGATATGCGCAAAAGGCAAAATCACTCGGGTCTGAGCCTGCAAAATCAAAGCTGGGAATCTTACTGCCACGGTCGATTTTCGATCAAGCTATTGTTTACCTAGTCTGCACGATCATTTAGATGGAAAATGAATTGCGCAGCTAGCTAAAATGCCTCCTTGGCCTTTATACCCTTCGGTATCAATGCGAACATTGGTTCCGTGTACTTCAAGAAAATTTCCGATGCCTTTTCCATGACAGCCGTTCCTTCTTTTTGCTTGCCTTGTTGGAGAGCGATCTAAGGATGGTGAGGCGCGCGAGATTCTGCGCGAAGAACTTAAAAGTATTGTGCCTGAAATGGAATTCCTTGAGTTGAAGCAGCAACACTTTGCACTTGTTTCTCGATGGGAACACTTTGCGATTGCGGAGCTAACGGCGCTGGCGGACTTCAAGTCAAATGCCAAATGGATTACTAAGCGTTTAGAAATCTCCAATGACGAGGCTGAACAGGCCTTAGCCCGACTCACTCGGGTTGGTTTAGTGAGAAAAATTGGCGGTCGCTATACCAAATCGAAGGCACATTATCGTATGGTAGACACTCCGGCGTTGACTATTCGACAATTTCATGAAGCACATTTACAGAGGGCCGTGAATGCGCTAGAGAATCAGAACTTCGAAGAACGAGATATTTCGGGAACCACCTTGGCCTTTAACCGCAGGAGAATGTCTGAGGTCAAAGCGCTGATTCGTGAATTCCGCGAACGAATGAATGTTCTGTGTTCTGAGAGCGAAGAGCAGGATTCCGTTTATCAGCTCGGCGTAGAGTTTTTTCGTCTGGATAAGGAGTTGAGATGAATTTTTCAGGTCGCCCTGTTTTCTATTACCACCGTGTGAAATACGGAGTCGAGTGCGGAGATTTTGAGAAGACGGCTCCGGCCGTCCCTTCCGTAATCCCTAAGGGAATTGGCACTCCGTCATTGTTCAGCGGGGTGATTACCAATAAGTTTGTCGACGGGTTACCTTTTTATCGTCAAGAGGAAAAGTTTAAGCGAGTCGGAGTGGATCTTCCACGTTCCACGCAAGCGCGTTGGGTTGTGAAATGTGCAGAGGCCCTGATGCCGATAAGGAACTGCCTTGAAGAGCGCTTACTGAATGAACCTTACGTGCAATGTGATGAGACGACAACGCAGGTACTGAAAGAGAAAGGCCGCACGGCCGAGACCCAGTCTTACATGTGGGTCCGCTCGACTCCTGCCGCTGACAAGAAGGTTGTGCTTTTTGATTATGATCCGAGTCGTGCGGGAGCGGTCGCTTTAAGGCTTTTTGAAGATTATCAGGGGACGGTGCAGTCGGATGGTTATCCCGGTTACGGCTCACTCAATAAAATGCCGGGCATCACGCGCTTAGGTTGCAACATGCACGGGCGCAGATATTTTTTCGACGCCTCGGAAGGGGCTAAAGAAGGCCAGGCCCTCGCAACGGCGGCACTTTTATTTTACCAGAAGCTTTATCAGGTTGAAGAGGACGCTCGGGAAACCACGCCCGACGAGCGACACAAAATGCGCCTTGAAAGAAGTGTTCCGCTATGGACCGAGTTTAAAGCTTGGTCCACTGCCAATGAACGCAAGGTCCCACCAAAATCCAAGATCGGAAAAGCCTTCCACTACTTCCGCGAGCAACACCAGTACTTGATCGGATATTTGCAGAGCGGGGTGTTCGAAATGGACTCAGGCTTTGTTGAACGCATGATCCGAAAGTTTGCCATCGGGCGTAACAACTGGTTGTTCTCGGACACCGAGGCTGGGGCTGAAGCGAGCAGTCTGTTTTACAGACTAGTGATTACGGCGAAGATCAACGGCGTCAATCCGTACGCGGCGCTAAAAACCATCTTCGAGCAAATCCCTTCCGCCAAATCCATTGAAGATTACGAGCGGCTCGCCGATCTACTCTTAACACGACCGGCGCACACTTAACAAAACCGGTTCATGGAGCGCATACGATGATCCCCCCTTATCCACCATACCACAATGTATATCTATAAGCAATACATTGCAAGTGGCCGTAAATTGGCCAGAATTTACAAAGTTTGGCGTACCCTGCCAGTGGTTCTTAAGCCGCGCTGAAAATATCTTTTCGTAAAGTGATCCGCCGCGCCAAGATTTTTGTTGAACTTTTTGACAAACTCACTTTCCTGGAGATCACGATGGGCCAAGAAAATTTGTTGATTGTTGGCTTAATGCTTTTTTTCTACACAGGCGCATTACTATGAAATTGCGCAAGAACCTTTCGGCCGAAGCTCAGCATCGCCTGGCTTCGATCGCATAGGTTTCGTGTCCGTTTTTTTGGGGGAAGATCACTCATCCCTTTGTCGATAAGACGGACGCAAAACACGTCTCGAACGGCGTTCACTATTGAACGAGCGTCGGAGCAATATTTGTAAAGTCTTCCCAAAATATCTTTAAAAGTCTATTTTCGTCCCTGGTGTTCTCCACCCTGTGGACACGCACCACAATAAGCCCGTACTTTGGATAAACAAAAATGTATTGACCCTGATATCCTACCGCAGAGTAGGAGTCGTAGACGGTGGGTTTCTTAATCTCCGGCTGATAAAGCCACCATAGGAGACCGTAAGGTTGAAAGAAAGATTGGCTCGTTGCAACCGATTGATTTACCCAGTTCGCCGACAGAACCGTAGTTATATTGATTGTACCATTGTGGAGCATGGCATCACCCAGTTTGAGCATATGGCGGGTGTTCAAAAAAAGGCCACCTCCTGTATCCACCACACCCCCGCCCCAGGTAGCGGAATCAATATTAAGTGGGCCCATAAGGTTCTGTTTAATGTATTGGTCAGCAGGCATTTGTGCGAAATGCTCAATGATTGGTCCCAAAAGATATGCCGCCATACTGCTATAAAGATAGGCAGTTCCGGGCGGGGATTTTAGTGGTGTGTTAAGTATGTTCGTGAGTGTATCGCTACTGCCTGTGGCTATTGCA
>JANXMF010000133.1 GCA_025354795.1 Pseudobdellovibrionaceae bacterium | reverse complement strand
AGGTGATCAATGAAAACGCGCTGGACGATGTGTTTGCTACTGACGATGAGCGGATGTGGCTCGAGTCCAACTAAAAGCAATCCCAGGCCAATGAAAGACGCGCAATTGCAGGCCGAGTTTGATCACGGCATGAAGGCGATGGAGGCGCAGAACTATAGCGAAGCCGCGCGCATTTTTGACCACTTGCTACTGCAAAAGCCGGGGAGCGAGATGGACTTGGTGGCCCAGTTCAACTCAGGCTCCGCTTATGAAGGCTTGGGCGAGTGCCCTAGGGCCGCCGAGCGTTTTCACCAAGTGGTGCGCAGTGCCGCCAACAAGTTCAGCCGCATTGAAAGCGAATCCTTATTCCACTTAAGTTTAATGTATGAATGCCTGGGTCAGGACATCAAGACCGTCACGGCCTTACTTGATGCCAAGAAGCGCGGTAAAGATTTGCCCCCAGAGGTATTGGGCGCGGAAATTCCGGCGCGTTTGGCGGCGGCTTATTCCCGCCTCGGCAATCGCGCCAAGGCGCTCGAATATTTTGATCAAGCCAGCCGTGGCCTAAAGACGGTGCTGAGTCGGGGTGCCTCGCACACTCAGTTGGATCAGCTCACGCGCACCATGTATCTAATGGGTCAATTGAGCCCGGGCCAACGCCGTGGCAATGTCGACCCCACAACCTACATGCAATCGATTTCGATGCAGCAACCCTATTTGCTTCAGTGTGTGGAAATGAAACGGGCGCCGTGGTCGACTCGCGCCAAAGAAGACTTGCAGGTGGCCTACGATAATATTTGGCATTTTCAATTTAGTGAACCTGAACAAAAACACATACTCTACACTCGAGGTTTACAGTCAATCCAAGAGCTTAAAAAAATCCGTATGCCAAAAGCCGAGCCCGCGCTCGATGAGCTTTTTGCTTTCATCGATAAAACCGAAAGTCAGCTGCACACCGAACTGATCAAAGTGCCCGAGACCACGCGGCTCACACCCGAAGCCGAAAAGCGCGAAGGCATTCGTCGCGACGGCCGGCTGGTCAATCCAAACAACAAACCATGATGCGCCATCGCGATTTTATCGCCGGCCTGGGGTTTTGGTGGAACGGTTGGGCCTAAATTCTCGGTTCGCGCTCACTGCTGACTATCGCCCTACTGCCGTTCTTGTTGGCGTCTCTCCTTTGTGGATCGATGGTGTGGACACTGTGGAACTATTTGCCTCTTTGGGTGCAAGCGCTGCTTGCGCAATTCAATGCGCAATTGTCCGCGCTGTGGACTCAGATTCTCTACTATCCCCTGCTAGTCTCGACGGCCCTATTGATTTTATTTACCATGCTTTACGCCTGATTGCGGTGCCGTTTTTTTCATTGGTGGTCGAGCGCACATTGCATCGACTCGGCAAGAAATCGGGCGGGACCAGAATGTGGAAACAGACTTTCAAAATGTTCCGCGTCAGCGTGGTTAAAACTTTGATGTTTTTGGGACTAGGTGGAGTTTTATTATTGTTTTCATTTTTGCCAGTGCTCAACATTTTCGCATACACGGCCGCACTGTTTTTGGTGGCCTTTGACTGCATGGACTATTCGCTTGAAGCCGTCGGCTACGGTTTAGGCCAGCGTATGCGCTACATGTTTCGAGAATGGTCGCAGTGGACGGGAATGGCCGCTGGCCTGGCATTGACATTGCTGTTGCCTGGTTCTACGTTGCTGGTGATACCCGGGGCTGTGGTGGGCGCGGCCTTAATCTTTAAACCAGAGAATCAAAAGCCATGAACGATCAATTCTTGCATCGCCGTATCGTCGAAAACTGCACAGCCGTCCAAGATTGGTTTCGAAGTCACAGCCGGACTCTGGATTTTCCGTTTTATTCCAGCTTCGATGTGCGCGATGCCGGTTTCAAAGTCGCACCGGTCGATGCCAATATTTTTCCGGCGGGTTTTAATAATATTTGCCGGGTGGATCGTGAGAGCGCAGTCGATGTCGCCAAAGAATTTCTAGATCAGCATTATTCGCCCGACGTGCGCAAAATTTTGCTACTCACCGAGGAGCACACCGCGAATCCCTACTATTGGGACAACGTGCTCGCGCTGCAAACCATGCTCACCGGTGCGGGGCGTGAAGTGAAATTGGCGATTCCGCGGCCATTGTCAAAACCGCTTGTGATCACTAGCGCCTCGGGCACGGCCTTGGAAGTCCTTTCCGCCACGCGCGCCGGTGGGGACGTTAATATCGATGGCTTTCTGCCCGACTTAATCATCAGCAACAATGATTTTAGTACCGAGTACGAAGAGTGGTCGGCCGGCCTCACAACGCCGATGAATCCGCCGCGCGAACTCGGTTGGTATCGCCGCCGCAAGGATCGTTTTTTTCGTATTTACAATGAATTGGCCTACGAATTTTCCACTCTGCTTAAGCTCGATCCGTGGTTTTTGCAGGTTGAGACCGAACTGTTCGCTGGGTTCGAGGTCGATGACGAAGACAGCCGTGCGGGCTTAAGTCAGCAAGCGCACACCCTGCTTGCGCGGATTAAAAAGAATTATCAGAGTCGCGGAATTGAGCGTGAACCGTTTTTGTTTATCAAAAATAACGCTGGCACCTACGGCTTGGGCGTCATGCAAGTCAAAGATCCGGAAGAGATCAAAAGTTGGAACAACAAATCGCGCAAAAAAATGAAGGCCGCGAAAGGCGGGCGTGAAGTTTCCGAAGTGATCATTCAAGAGGGCATTCCCACCTCGGTTCACGCCACCGGCGGCGACACCGCGGAACCGGTGATCTACATGATTGGCTGTCAGCTCGCGGGCGGTTTCTTGCGCGCTCACGGCGAAAAATCCGACGAAGACAGTTTGAATTCGCCGGGCGCGGTCTTTCAACGTTTGTGCATTTCTGACCTCGCGGTCAAACTCGAAGGCTGTCCCATGGAAAACGCCTATGGCTGGGTGGCCAAGCTGGCCTTTTTGTCGGTGGCAAAGGAAGCCAGAGAGCTTGGTGTTGAGTTTAAAAACTATAAGAGATCCGATAGAAGATGCCACCGTGATCTGGAGTGAGGTCGAGTCAGGTCCGGTGAAAGTCGCCCAGTTGCGCATTCCCAAACAGCTTATGAATGACCCGGTGAAGGAAAATATCTGCGAAAATGCCGTGTTCTCGCCGTGGTCAACCCGCGTGGATTTTGGCCCGTTAGGAAGCTTAAACCGCATCCGCAAGCCGGTGTATGAGCCATCGGATCGCGAGCGCCACCGGTTGGACAATGGGGCGGAAACTCCATTTCGTCAGAAGTGACCGACTTTCATCCAGTCAAGCGTTCGCTGCATTATTCCGAATATGAAACATGCGCTCTCCCTACACGCTAACACTATTCGTATTTAGCCTATGCCTCGGCATTTGGCTCAACGAGCGCGCGTGGAACGGTCAGGTCTTTGTTTATATTGGCGAACAACGCTCACCGGCCGCGGTGCGCTCGATCTCTGAGTACTCAAGTTTAGATCGTCAAGCTCTCCACCGTTCGGCGCAAGAGCAGCTGCTCGCTCACGCCCAAGTTCTACGTGACGGCGATCGTTTGGGCGTGCAACTGGGCCATCCGTTGGTGGATCGTGACGGCGGCAAGGAATTTGGCTGCCAGGTTCAGGACCACTTCGGAGCATTTGATCAAGTGGAACTGACTTTCATGGGCAACGGCATCGCCGAAAATGGAGTTGCTCCACACATGGTGGTCACTTCGCGCTGCCGTTCACAACAGGATTTGAATCAGCTCGACACCATTTGGATTCCGCTGGGCGAAATCCTGGGCACCCCCGCACAGGATCGCGAGTTCCTTTTTCCGAGCTCCGATCCGGTTTCGGTTCGTCTCGAGCACATGCCCGATCAATGGCCGGAGAACTGGGTGTTGTGGTCGGTGCGATTCTTTAGACAAGACGACACCGCCAACTCGCTCACGCTCGACAGCAGCTTACTGCGCCAAGCGCGGCCGGACATGTTAACGCTCGAATTGTCTGGTCAATAACTTTCCGCCAACTCCACAAATGTGCGCACAATCACTCCGGAAGCCGATTTTTTCGGGCAATAGGGAAATCTGGAACTCACATTCCAAGCCGTGCCGGCGATATCAAAATGCGCCCACGGGATACCTTCGCTCACAAACTCTTCCAAGAACGCGGCAGCCGTGGAACTGCCGGCCAAGCGACCCGCCGAAATATTGCACAAATCCGCATGCGTGCCCTTCATATCTTCCCGGTGAAAATCATTCAGTGGCATCGCCCACACCAGCTCCCCTGTGGTTTCCCCAGCCTCTTGAATCCGTTTGCGCAGCTTGACGTCGCGAGTGAATACGCCGGTGTGGGTGTTACCCAGCGCCACCAAAATCGCGCCGGTCAAAGTGGCGGCATCGAACATCGCCACCGGCTTTTGCTCGGAACCATAGGCCAAAGCGTCTCCCAAAATCAGGCGCCCTTCGGCGTCGGTGTTGAACACCTCGACAGATTTTCCATTGCGCGCTTTGTACACATCGCCCGGCTTCAAAGCCGAGGGACCGGGCATGTTTTCGCTCGCGGGAACTAAACCAATAACATTTACTTTTGCCTTGAGTTTAGCCAGCGCTAGCAGGGTCCCAATCACGGCGGCCCCGCCGCACATATCGTATTTCATTTCTTCCATTGCGGCCGATGGCTTGATACTGATGCCGCCGGAATCAAAGGTGAGACCCTTGCCGACAAAACATACCGGTCTCTTGCCCGCGCCCGCACCCTTATATTCCATTATAATAAAACGCGGCTCCTGATCGCTGCCAAGCGACACGGACAGCAGTCCGCCAAAATTTTCTTTTTTGATGCGGGCCTTGTCCCAAATCGTGACTTTGAGGCCAGTGCCCTTTGCGGCCTTCGCGGTTTCCTCGGCCAGGATCGTAGGCGTCATCAAGTTCCCCGGCGTATCACCCAGCCAGCGCGTAAAGTTTTGGCACTCGCTCAGGATTTCGGCGCGCTTCAACGCCTTCTGTTGCGCTTGGCTGGGCGCTAGCGGGGTGAGCAGGGTGACTGCGCTGACGAACTTTTCGGCCGGCGTCTTAGCTTTGGTTTTCAGTTCGTCGTAGGCGTAATCGGAAAGCAGAAGTCCCTCGGCGAGGGCTTGAATCGCGACACTTGAGTCCTTTATAGCTTTGAACAGCGACTCGCCACTGAGAGCGGCAGCAGTGACTTTGTGACCTTTGAGAGCCGCGTAAACCGTGGCGCCGGCCACACGTACGGCTTCGCTATCGAGTTTCTCGGTTTCACCCAATCCCACAAACAGCACATTGGTAAATCCCGCGACCGCGCAGTGGCGAAAAAACACGGACTCTTGCTTGGCGCCCGTAAAACGAGCGTCGCTAATCGCCGCATCCAAAAGCGATTTCAGTTCCACCGTGAACTTTGTCGACGCCGGTTTTGGGGCACCTTTGTCCTTCGCTAAAAACATGACCAAAGTGCTAGCTTCAGCCCGAGGGCCCTTTTGCAATATCAGTTTCATAGTTATTTCCTTAAGTTAGAGAGGGAGTTAACGCACAGCAAAACCAGCGCTGCCATTGACTCGACTCAGGGCTTGTTCTAGCACAGCGTATTAGTCGAATAAAGGCTTTTCAGGTGCTCTAGTTTCGCAACAATAATCCCGAGAAGTCCTTGTCACCACTCAATAATGCTACATATTGAAGTGAGTGACTCGAGTGGGAGAAAGCAGTGAACATGAATCTAGTACCAATCGTAATCGAACAGACTTCCAGGGGCGAACGCAGCTACGATATCTACTCGCGCTTACTCAAAGAGCGCATCATTTTGCTGGGCACACCCATCAATGATGACGTCGCCAACGTGGTGATCGCGCAGATGTTTTTTCTAGAAATGGAAAATCCCGATCGCGAAATTCATATTTACATCAACTCTCCGGGCGGGAGTGTTTCCTCGGGCCTCGCGATTTACGACATCATGCAGTTCGTGAAATGCGAAGTGAGCACGTACTGTATCGGTATGGCTGCAAGCATGGGCTCTTTGCTCCTGACCGCCGGCACCAAAGGCAAGCGCTACATTTTGCCGCATTCAAAAACTATGATTCACCAACCCCTGATTTCGGGCGGCGGTTTGTCTGGTCAAGTGAGCGACATTGAAATTCATGCCAAAGAAATGGTCGCGACCAAACGCAAACTGACGGATATCTATGTAAAACATACGGGCCGCGATTTTGATTTTCTCACTTCAGCTATGGACCGTGATAGATATTTAACCGCGGAAGAATCCAAGGACTTTGGCCTTGTCGATCACGTGGTTGAAAAACGTAAGAACAAACCGGCATTAGAAAAGTAGGGCGCGATGAACAAAGAAAAAACCAGCTACGGAACTTTGTGCTGTAGTTTTTGCGGGAAAAGCCAAAAAGAAGTCAAAAAGCTGATCGCTGGCCCCGGGGTTTATATCTGTGACGAGTGCATCGAGTTGTGCAATGACATCATTGCCGAAGAGCGCGAGCGCGAAGAGAGCACCAAAGGTCAGCTTTCGGTGCCGAAGCCGGTCGACATCAAGGCCTTCCTCGATGATTATGTCATCGGCCAAGAAAAGGCCAAAAAAGCGCTGTCGGTTGCGGTCCACAATCATTACAAGCGCATCAATTTCATGAAGGGCGGCCGCAGTAAAAAAGAAGACGTTGAAATTTCCAAGAGCAACATTCTTCTGATTGGCCCCACGGGCTCGGGCAAAACCTTGCTCGCCCAGACCATCGCTAAAATTTTAAATGTCCCCTTCGCTATGGCCGACGCCACCGCCTTAACTGAAGCTGGTTATGTCGGTGAAGACGTCGAAAACGTCGTTCTAAATCTGCTGCAAGCCGCGGATCACGCCTTTTTGACACTTTTCAATGTCGTAATCCGCGGCTTGCAGCAGATTTAGAACGACGTTTTCGACGTCTTCACCGACATAACCAGCTTCAGTTAA
>JANXMF010000129.1 GCA_025354795.1 Pseudobdellovibrionaceae bacterium | reverse complement strand
GTCCCGATTTCACTGACATTGATTTTTCGCATTTGAAAATCAGCGTCGCCGGCGGCATGGCCTTGCAAGGTGCGGTGGCCGCTCGCTGGTTGAAACTGACAGGTACGCGCATCGTTGAGGGTTATGGCCTGACCGAAACCTCGCCAGTAGCGTGCGTGAATCCGGTCGATGGCACGGACAAAGTCGGCACCATTGGATTGCCGGTCCCCAATACTGAAATCAAATTTTGTGATGATGAGGGCAAGGAGGTGGCCCTGGGCACAGCCGGCGAAATTTGGATTCGCGGTCCCCAGGTGATGCGCCGCTATTGGCGGCAAATCAATGAGACCCAATTGGTCATGACTCCCGACGGCTGGTTTAAAAGCGGCGACGTCGGCATCATGGATGCGCAAGGTTTTACTAAGATTGTCGATCGCAAAAAAGACATGATCCTGGTTTCGGGCTTCAACGTCTATCCCAATGAGATTGAAGACGTGGTCGCTCATCATCCAAAGGTGCTCGAAGTCGCCGCTATCGGTGTGCCCGATGCAAAATCCGTCGAGGCAGTGAAACTCTTTGTGGTGCGCCGTGATCCCAGCCTGACCACTGAGGAACTGATGGCTTACTGCAAAGAGAATCTAACTGGCTACAAGCTTCCTAAACATATTGAGTTTAAAACGGAGTTGCCTAAAACTCCGGTGGGTAAGATCCTGCGTCGTGAGCTGCGGCAACTGGAGTCGCGCCCATGAAAGAGTTGCGCGACTATAGCCCCGCCAAAAAGGCGCTTCAGGTGAATCTGGATGATTCGATCTACGGCACCTTTGCCGAGATCGGCGCCGGCCAAGAAGTGGCACGCCATTTCTTTCAAGCGGGGCGCGCCTCACATACCATCGCTAAAACGATTTCGGCCTACGACATGACATTTAGTGACGAGATTTATGGCAAAGAAAACCGTTACGTTTCCGAGGGCCGTCTGCATAAAATGCTCGACCATGAGTTCACGCTTTTACAGGAACGCCTGCAGGCCAAGCGCGGAACTGAAACCCGGTTCTTCGCCTTTGCCGACACGGTCGCCACGGCTAGCCAAGCGGAAGGTATTAGCAAATCCCATGGCTGGATGGGCATCCGCTTTCAAGCGCGCCCCGGCGGCGCGCCCAACGATATTGTTTTACATCTCAAACTTTGGGACCGCTTTCGACTCCAGCAGCAAGAAGCACTCGGCACGCTCGGTGTAAACTTGATACATATGGCCTTCTTTCCTTCCGATAAACCCGAAGAGCGCATAACCGCCCTGATCGACGCCCTCAGTACCAAGCGCATCGAAGTGAATATGATCCGCTTCAATGGGCCCGACCTGCGCCATCTTGACAACCGCCTTTTGAGCTTGGAGCTAGTCAAGCAGCAGCTCACCGAGGCCGTGCTGTTCGCGCCAAACGGCGAGGTTCTGCATGCGAGCGACGCCTTATTTCGTCAATCGGTTTTAGTTCAGCGCGGCACCTATCGTCCGGTCACCAAGTCCGATGTCGGCATAATTGAGAAGGTTCAGGCCCAGTTTCAAAAGCACCCGCTCATGGGCGGGAAACCCGTGAAGGTTTTGTTTGAGATCACGATCAATAGTATTTCAGGGCAATCCAGCTTGATCAGTGACGAAGATTTCCTACATCGCATCGACGCTTTGGCGGCGATGGGCTATGAAGTCTTGCTCTCGAATTTTCGTTTATTTTATCAAATGAAATATTTTTTGCGTGAGTGCACCAATCAGGCGATCGGTATCGTGGTGGGCGCCTCGCTGCTGGAAAAAATGTTTGACGAAAACTTTTATCAAGAATTGCCAGGCGGCATCCTCGAGGGCATGAGCCGTATGTTTGATGAAAAGACGCGAGTCTTTGTTTTTCCCCATCGCACCGCCACCACTTGTGCGACCGCGCAAATCTTTCATCCCGCCGCGCATTTAGAACATCTCTATCAACACCTTTTTATTAACGGTTGGATCGCCGATGTTTTGAATTGCGAGGATGTGGACACTTCCATTCATTCTTCGGATGTGCGCGCCATGCTGGAGAGTGGGAATCCGAAATGGAAGACCCTGGTGCCAGACAAAGTACGCCAACTGATTGAGGAGCGCCAGATTTTTGGTTTTCGCCCTTAGGGTTTTACGCACTGAATTTCACTTCGCCGGGCTAAAGCGACGTCAAATACCGCGCCAATCCCAACACCGACTGACCATTGCCGCCGCTCTCAAGCCACGCGCCCTCGCTCGAATCCTTCCACGCATAAATATCCAGATGCGCCCACGCAATTCCACGCGTGAATTTTTCTAAGAACAAGGCCGCCGTCACCGCTCCGCCAAAACCATCGGGCGAATTGATCATATCGGCAAACGACGAAGACAATTGCGAACGATAGCGCTGATAGAGCGGCATCACCCAAGCCCAATCTCCCGACTGCTGTCCGGCTTTAGCGATCGCCTGAGCCAACGCCGGTGTGTTGGAAAATAATCCCGCCACGCCTGAGCCGAGCGCAACCTTAATCGCGCCCGTCAGGGTCGCGACATCAATTAAAATCTGAGGCTTCTCGGTTTGCGTGGCGGCCACATCCATCGCATCGGCCACAACTAAGCGTCCTTCAGCGTCGGTGTTATGAATTTCAACGCTCAAGCCGGCGCGCGAGATCAAAACATCACTAGGTCTATAGGCGCGTGAACTAACGGAGTTTTCAGCCATCGGCATATAAACATCTAAGGCGCATTTCAAACCTGAGCTCGCCGCCCAATGGGCCAGCGCCAGGACCGCCGCCGATCCGCCCATATCTTTTTTCATCAAGCGCATCCCCGCCGCGGGCTTAATGTCTAAGCCGCCGGAATCAAAAGTAATGCCTTTTCCCACCAAAGCCACGGGCGCCTTTTTTGCGCCTGTTGGTCGGTAGCGAATGTGCACCAAACGGGCCGGAGTCGAGGAACCCGCGCCGACTGCGAGCAACAGATTCATGTTCTCTTTGGCTAAGCGCTTCTCATCCCATACTTCAACGCTTACATTCTTTAACCCACCCATCACCGCCTTGACCGCCTCCGCATACGTCACCGGATTCAATAAATTGGGTGGCAGATTGGTGAAGTGGCGCGCTAAATTCACTGCGACACCGAGCTGAGTGGCAGTCGTTAATATTTTTGCGGGAATGACTTTATTTTTGTTCTTGAGGCCAAGCGAATAGGACGGCAACTCGCCGCCAAACACGCGCTTGTAGCGGTAAAGTCCCAGCTCGAGACCCAAAAGCGCACCCTCGAGAGTCAGCGGGTCTAGATTAAAATTGAACTCGACGCGGCCCACATCCATTTTTTCGAGCGTAGTCAAGCACCCCCCCACGGCATCGCGCACGCGAGTCGCGGGAGTACTGCGCAACAGGGTTTCAGTCTCCGATTCAGGACTGCTCAACGGATAAAGGTGGATTTGGTCCTTATCAGTGGTGAGTCGCGCTTTCTTATTGAGATGAACGAAAACTTGCACCGTCTTTTTTCCGGCCACTGCTGTGGCCTGCAGGTGCTGGCCGAGAAGGGAGGCGGTTGTGAACCCCCACAGAGTTTTTTTAGCGGATTTTTGCGCCATGGCTTTCCCTTCGTGTTGAATCCGGCCTATGATATTCCCATGTTCGCGGGAAGGCCAAATACTTTCAAGGTAGCGCAGCTCAACGCTGAAAATCTTTTCCTCTATTTGGACGATCTGCGACCACGCGATTGGCGCCGCATGTCTGAAAAGGACTGGCAAAAACTTTCACATGCGACCATTGCCAATAAGCCCCTGCTCAAAACTCTGTGGTTGGCAGAAAGCCTGCTCCACATCGACGCCAATATCGTTTGCCTCAACGAAATCGGAGGCCAAGAATCCTTGCGCAACTTTACCCAGCTTTTTTTGCAGGACAAATACGACTGCCACCTGCTGGAAGGCAACTCAGACCGGGGCATCGACGTCGGATTTTTGGTGCGCAAAAATTTTCCACACCAGGTGGAGCTGCGCACCCATAAAGATCGGCCGCTGCAGTTTCTTTATCCCCATGAACGACCGGTCGCGCCAGGCGCCGCGGTGAAGAGCCACTATTTCTCCCGCGATTGCGCCGAACTGCGCATTCTGAGCGAAGGCCGGCCGGTGGCGATCATTCTCTGCGTGCATCTCAAATCAAAATTGGATCCTGAAGGCATAGATCCGCAAGGCATTGAGCGCCGGCGGGCTGAGGTCAATACCCTAGTGAAAATCTACCAAGAAATACGGGCGGAGTTCACGCCCTCGATCCCAGTGATTGTGGCCGGTGATTTTAACGGTTGCGCGCGCCGCGATCAACGCGCCGAGGAGTTTCAGCAACTAAATAGTACCGATTTAGATAGCGTGATCGAACTCGTCGGCAAGAGTGGCGATGAGACTGCGACCCAGGTGCAATTCAACCGTCAGGGCCAGATTCAATGTCTACAAATTGACTTTATCTTCGTATCACCGGACCTCAAGCCCTGGCTGTTGAGCGAGGGCGTTGAGATCTATCGTTATCTGAGCGACCTGCGCGTGGCGCTGCCGCTGCCCAAGACTCTCGAGCAGCGTGGTTATTTACCGTCGGACCACTATCCCGTAGTCGCTACATTCAAATCATTCTTTTGAAGCCGCTTTGGGTTTTTTGGGCGCAGCCGGTTTCACCGCACCGGGCTTGCCAGGCATCCCTGGATTTTTGGGCGGAGCTTTGACATCAAGCAATTCCACTTCAAAGATCAAAGTGGCGTTGGCCGGAATATTCTGCCGCGGTCGATCGCCATAGCCCAACTCCGGCGGCACATAAAACGTGGCCTTGCCGCCCTTTTTCATTAGCTGAAGCCCTTCTGTCCAACCCGGAATGACACCTTTAAGTGGAAACTCAGCGGGCATTTTGCGCTTGTAGCTTGAATCAAATTCCTTGCCGTCCACCAGCGTGCCGCGATAGTTGACCACCACGATATCATCGCCTTTGGGCGAGGCGCCATCGCCTTCGCTAGCTATTTTATACTGCAGGCCGCTGCTGGTGACCTTAACGCCTTCCGCCTCTTTGTTCTTAGCTAAGAACGCGTCGGAATCGCCCTTGTTTTTTTCAGCCTGCGCCTTCATTTCTTTTTGGCGCTCTTCGTTGAGCTTCATCATCGCCGCTTGCATCTCTTCATCCGAAAGCGACAGCTTTTCACCCTTAAGACTGGCCTCGATACCTTGGGATAGCATTTTGGAATCTAAATCCAAATCCTGACTCTTCAAACTTTTACCAAACTGTGCGCCGATAGCGTAACTAATCTGATCCTTTTGCGATTTCGGTTTGCGCGAACATCCTGCAAAGACTGCAGCCAAAACCAGTATGGTGACGATGGAAATTCTCATAAGCACTCCTTGATTTTCTGAGCCTATGCTAGCGATTCTGAGGTCTTGACACAAGCTCTTTGCGCGCGCATTTTGACCCACCATGTATCAAGCGAAAACCCGTGGCATCAAAATCGAAGTCGAGCCATCATATGTCCAGGAGCAATCGGATCCGCGCCAATCCTATTACTTTTTTTCCTATCGAGTGCGCATCTGCAACGAAGGTGAGGGCCACATCCAACTGGTCAGTCGGCACTGGATCATCACCGATGGTTTTGGCCAAATCGAAGAGGTGGTCGGACCAGGAGTGATTGGGCAACAACCAAAGTTAGGGCCCGGCGAAACTTTTGAATACTCGAGTTTTTGCCCGCTCGCCACTCCGACGGGCTCAATGCATGGAACTTATGTGATGATCGACGGCAACGGCCAGCAACTTGAGGTGGTGATCCCTAAGTTTATTCTAGCGGAGCCGAATCACTTTCACTAAGGCGCAGAGTAAAGGGGTGACGGCGATCCGAGTCTGGGTGACAGGAACCACTTTTCCACTTCTGGCGGCACCCGAGCTTGCGGATTCGAAGCACGCTCATTTAAGTACTGGCGATAATTTTCGAACAGCGGATAAGCCACGCCAATATTGATACCCTCAAGCGGCCACTTCCAACTCTGCGGAATAATAAAACCGTACGGATAGTGATTGGCATCGAAATTCTTGGGATCGACATCAATAATGTCGATATCCTTACGAGTTTCTTTCACGTGCAAAACCATGCGGTACTTGCTGGTGTCGACCTTGGTGCGTCCGTTCAATGGATTCTTGCCGGGCTCCTTTAGCACGATTTCCAATCGCACGCTTTGCTGCGCCGGAAGAAATGGCTGTGGGCCCAACGACCGACAAGTGGGCGAGGCCAACGTGCTTGTTGTGGGGCAAGTGTTGATCACAGCATTGCTTCCAGGCGCTCCGAGTGCCGCATGAGTACTCGGGAAAATCACGATATCTTGATCTAGGCGCGGACTTTCGACCCCAATGACGCGGCCATCGGCATCGAGGCGACTCAGGAGGGCGTCGGCCCCGCCCTCAAACAAGGGTTTGGTAAGCAACCCAATATTGCTCGGCTGGCTCTTGTGACCATTGACCACCAACAAGAATTTGTGATCATAGGATCCGCCCACGGCGCGGGGAAAAAATTCGATGGTGATTTTTTCGACCTGCTTTTCACCATTAATGCGCTCCGTGATGCTGAAATTGGTGACGAAGTCATTAAAGTCCCAATCACCCGGGCCGGGCATAAGATCTTCAAAAGCCACGGCCGCCATGTCATCGATTCCAAATTTCAATTCGGGCGGTGGTTTCGGCGGCTCCGGAATCGGATTTGGCTTTGCCGGCGGTTCCACCTTCACGGGCTCACCGGGCTCAATCTTTATGGCGGGGTCTTCTTTTTTAGGTGGCACGGCCATTTGTTTGGGAGCCGGGCGCGAAAGCGAGGTCAGCGCCGGATCACTGGGTTGACAACCATTCATCAGCAAAGCAATCGCGATAAGGAGCAACGCCCGACGCCGGACCTGTTTTCGTTGTTGATATTTAGATTGGGTCGAAACGAATCCATTTGCGCGCATATTTTTCACTCCATGGCTCTTTTCCGCAGAGCCTGGAGGGACTGTTTGCAAGCCGCCGGCCGTGTCTGCGAGAGCTCTACTCTATTAAATTTGATTACGCCGAACAGGCAGTGACACTTCTTGGCACGTGAATGACATTCTGCGGTTCTTTTTCGAATTCGCGGTTCGCCCCGGTTTGAACCAAATCCATTTTATTGCACTATTGGGTTGGGCTCAGGGAGGACTTGTGCAAACTATGCCAAGACTCCGCCCTATTTCCCGACTATACTCAAAATCGCAATGGTAACTCCTTCAGACCGCATTCGCAAACTGATCCCATGGCTTGTGGCCATAGCGTTTTTTATGGAATCCCTCGATGCCACTATTTTGAATACAGCCGTGCCAATCATGGCCACCGCTCTCGGTGTCGTACCCCTCAGCATGAAATCCGTACTCAGCAGTTACACCTTAAGTCTCGCCGTGTTTATTCCGGTGAGCAGCTGGGTGGCTGATCGCTTTGGCACGCGTCGCGTGTTCGCCTCGGCCATCGGCGTTTTCACTTTGGGCTCGTTGCTGTGTGGGCTGGCGACAAATATTCACATGCTCGTCGCTTGCCGCATTCTGCAAGGCTGTGGCGGCGCCATGATGGTGCCGGTCGGGCGCCTTACGCTCGTGCGGAGTTTTGCAAAGTCGGAGTTGGTGCGAACCATGAGCTTTGTCGCGATCCCGGCTCTGATCGGCCCCATGCTTGGTCCCGTGGCTGGAGGAATCATTGTCGGACTTTCCCATTGGCGCA
>JANXMF010000118.1 GCA_025354795.1 Pseudobdellovibrionaceae bacterium | reverse complement strand
TAGATCGCCAAAACTTAGTTGAATTACAGTCACCGCAAACAAAACCGTCCCTACAGCGAATCGATGCGATGTAATCAACACAGGCATCTTGTGTAGCGAATTTTTTGGTAAGCGATTGATAGTTTTTAGGATAATCCACTCGCTTATATTAGCTTTGATAGTTTACTTGCGTCAAGTGCATAGGTTGGATTTTTACCCTTAATAGTTACGCTGGCGAGGACAACCTGCTTTCCCAGACCATTCAGCAAGACAATCCAACGCCGCCGAGCGAAGCCATCAGTGGCGGCGGAGGTGAGTCCGTCGAAAATGAAATCAACGAATCCTGGGCTGGAGTAGAGCAAATCCCGAGAGAATCTTTCAGCGGCCTAAGCAAGTTGCTTTTGTTGAGAAACCTGTTTGCAATTCCAACAGGCAATCCCGGGTTCTCCAGTCAACAGATTAAAAGATGCATTGCGATTGATTTTGAACTGACCCGGGTGACTAGTCAAAAAAGAACCAACAAGGAACTCGTCTTCAATGGAACAACCGGCTACTACGATGCTTTAGTGCTATCTTATTTAGGTCTAAATAAAAGTGTTTTACCCTGCACTTACGTTCTTAAAAATAGCCGAGTCTCTTATTTGCTCGGTAGAGTTGAGATCCCAGACTCTTTGGTTTATGAATCAAAAGCTATTCTTGAAACTCAAAAAAGAGCAATAGACTATTTCACAAATGAGTCTGCTTCTCCAGAAGTTTTGGCAGAAGGTTTATCAGAGTTTGGTCGCGACCTCGACGCTAGCACTAAATTGGCCAATCAAAAGCAGAAAAATGAAATTCAAAGGATTAAAGAGATGTGGGTTGTTACAAATTGGCTTGAAAAAAAGCACAAAGCGCATTTCCGTTATAAAAAAAGAGAACCAAAATATTATCGAAGCATAATCTATTCCATTCGAAAAGTACCGCCAATGGACAATTTGAGGCCATTGGAAGAAATAGTTGAAGAATGGTACGGTGAAAATCAGGACAAATAACCAAGGCCACGCTCACTCAAAGCTTAAGCGCGCTGGCTAAAAACGGCGCGGTAAGACTCTCGTGCACTTTCGCCACAGTTTCAGGCGTACCTGCAGTTATGATTCTTCCGCCACCGTTGCCGCCTTCGGGACCTAGGTCTACAATCCAATCTGCGTTTTTCATCACATCTAAATTGTGCTCGATCACGACGACTGTGTTTCCCTGCTGAACCAGCTCATGAAGAAGCTCAATTAATTTTTTAATATCTTCAAAATGCAAACCTGTGGTGGGTTCGTCTAAAATATAAAATGTTTTTCCGGTACCTCGCTTAGAAAGCTCACGACTCTGCTTCACGCGCTGAGCTTCGCCCCCGGAGAGCGTGGTCGAGCTTTGCCCAAGCGTCATGTAGTCAAGACCCACCTGGTGCAAAGTCTCAAGTTTTCGGCGAATATTCGAATGATTTTTAAAAAAGACTAGGGCTTCTTCGACGCTCATTTTCAAAATGTCGGCGATGGATTTTGAATTGTATTTTACTAAAAGCGTTTCGTGACTGTAACGTGAACCTTGGCAAATATCACACGTCACATAGACGTCGGCCAAAAAATGCATTTCCATTTTAACTTGGCCGTGGCCCTGACAAGATTCGCACCGACCCCCGCGAACATTAAAGCTAAAATGCCCTTGCGTAAATCCCCGCAACGTTGAATCCGGAAGTTTCGAATATAAATCTCGAATCATTGGAAAAAGCCCTGTGTACGTCGCGGGTGTCGAACGCGGAGTGCTGCCAATCGGCTTTTGATTGATCTCGATCACTTTATCGATCAGGTCATCGCCTTTAAGCTCTTTGTAGGTCGAAGGAAGCGCCGAGGCCCGATACAGCTTTTGAGAAAGCGCTTTGTACATCGTATCGATAATCAGTGTGCTTTTTCCGCTCCCAGAAACTCCGGTCACTACGGTCAAAGTAGACAGTGGAATTTTAAGATCCACATTTTTTAAATTATTTCCTGAAGCCCCTTTAATTTCTAAAAATTGTCCAGAGCCCTTTCTTCGAACGGCAGGAGTTTCAATGCGAAGCTCTCCGGACAAATATTTTCCAGTGATACTCTTTGGATTTTTTTGAATCTCATCAGGAGTACCGATCGCTAAAATATCGCCTCCCAAACGTCCTGCACGCGGGCCCATATCAATAATATG
Organism: Pseudobdellovibrionaceae bacterium; assembly: GCA_025354795.1. Taxonomy (GTDB): domain Bacteria; phylum Bdellovibrionota; class Bdellovibrionia; order Bdellovibrionales; family UBA1609; genus JALHOQ01. The sequence continues at coordinate 1,586 of JANXMF010000118.1, read as the reverse complement.
ATCAGCATGCCGAATAGTTTCTTCATCATGCTCCACCAACAAAATAGTATTGCCGCGATCTTTAAGCTCTTTCAAAATATCTAAAAGGCGCAAATGATCCCTGGGATGCAATCCGATGCTGGGCTCATCCATCACGTATAAAACACCAATCAGCGACGAGCCTACCTGCGAGGCCAACCGAATGCGCTGGGATTCTCCACCGGAAAGGGTTCTTGAAGGTCGACTTAAAGATAAATAACCGGTCCCGACCCGAAGCAAATAACCCAGTCGAATTAGAATTTGCTCTCTGATCTTTTCACCGATCAAGATTTCTTTTCCCGCTAGTTTTAAATCCTGCAACCAAACTTGAAGCTCTTGCGCGCTGATATCCGAAAGCTCGGCGATATTTTTTTGGTGAATGCGCACATTTAAGACCTCGGGTTTTAGACGGGTTCCGTGGCAGCTGCTGCACACTTGAAACTCGATCTCTTCGGCTTCTTCGTCATCATCTTTTAATTTTTTCTCATTTTTGTATCGGTAGCGAACTTCCGTTGTGACCTTGCCGCCTTCACCGAAGGTGGATTCTTCTTCTTCAACTAAGTCTTCGGTGCCCAAACCATGGCAACTGGTGCAGGCACCACGGGGATTATTAAAGCTGAAAAACCGGGGCTCAAGCTCTGGAAAGCTAAACCCACAGATGGGACAAGCTGCGTGCAGAGAATAAAATTTCTTCTGTCCCGACGGAAGGCGCTCCAGCACGACCCGCCCTTGCGCCATCGAATAGGCCATGTTTAAACTATCGGAAATACGACGGCGGAAATGTTCTCTGACGGTCAACTGATCAATCACCAGTTCGATATCATGCGGTTTAGTTTTCTGTAGTTTTACCGCTTGTGAAAGTTCAATCATCTTTCCATCAACCCGGGCTTTCAAAAACCCTTTCTTCTGCCACTTCTGAAACTCAGCCAAAAATTCGCCTTTTTTCCCCTGAGCCATCGGGGCCAAAATATAAAATTTCTCGTCTGCGGGCCAGTTCATGACTTCTTCTAAAATCACTTGCGGCATCTGTGCAGCCACCGGAATTTTATGATTGGGACATTCGGCAACGCCAATCTTTGCAAAAAGTAAGCGCAAGAAATCATAAAGCTCGGTAACCGTGCCTACTGTTGACCTGGGATTGTAACCCACCGATTTTTGATCAATCGCAATCGACGGAGACAAACCGGTGATCACATCCAAATCTTGAGCAGGTTCTAAAACAAATTATCCAAAAACTTACAAGGTATCTAGAGAAGCAAAAGATCATCGTCAAAGATCAAGACTCCGATCAAAGCTTTCAGCTTAAGATCGAAGACGACGACACCTTCTCCAGGCTACAAGCAAGTTCCGTGACCTACAGATTTGCAACCGGGCCCTCCAAGGGCAAAAAAGCCATGGTGCTAAGATCCATGCCCGACAGTGACCATTTTGCAAAATCCGGCCTGGTTGTGAAAAACTCTGGGTTCTCGCTGCATGCAGGAGTTGCAACCAAGGCCGGTGAGCGCGACAAGCTTGAGCGCATTTGCAGATACATCGCAAGGCCTGCGGTCAGTGAAGAGCGGCTATCG
>JANXMF010000075.1 GCA_025354795.1 Pseudobdellovibrionaceae bacterium | reverse complement strand
TCGCTGTGAACCGTGGCCGCGACCGGACAGACGGTTTCGCAAGGCGCATTGTCACAATGCATGCACGTCAAGGGTTGATGGACCACACCGGGATCTTCGGGAGTGCCGGTATAGTAACGATCGATTCGGATCCAGTGCATTTCACGGCCTTCGATCACGTAGCGCTTACCGACCGTCGGAATATTGTTTTCACTTTGGCAGGCGATCACGCAGGCACCACACCCGGTGCAGGAATTCAGGTCGATGACCATCCCCCACTTATTGCCTTTATACTCGTGTCCACTCCACATTGAGGTCATGTTGTGACGGTGAACATTGCCGCCCGGATTTTTAATATGATCTTGGAGCGTCTCTTCCACCACGATTTGACGGCCTTCCATCGAGTGATGGTCCTGAGTGCAAGCAAACTGATTGCGTTGACTTAGGAGTGAAACGCCAACCTCGAGACCTGCCGTCAGGCACTGGCCATTTTTCCAGGTGGCTAGCGAGAAGGCATTGACCCCGACACCGTCCGCGACCTTACCACCACCCTTACGGCCATAACCAATCGCCAAGCCAACCACGCCGTCAGCTTGACCGGGCTGAATGTGAGCCGGAACATCGAGAGTGGCGGCTTGCACTTTGAGCTGCACCATTTGACCCTCGTGCAACTTCAAGCCTTTGGCATCTTTGGGAGAGAACGAAGCGTAATTGTCCCAACAGATTTTGCTGACCGGATCGGGAAATTCCTGCAACCACGGAACATTGGCCAGGCTGCCGTCTCCGAGTCCTACCGTAGGATAAAGGGCCAATTCAAACCCGGATTTCGCGGGCGCAGGTTTTACTCCGGCAAGCGATCCCGCACTCAAGGCCCGTGGCGCCCCTTCGGCTCGTGCTTCTTTAAACACCCCGACTTGCAAAAGCTCAGTCCAGAACTCGTCAAAGGAGCCCTTGCCCTTGTGCACCACTTCACGCCAATGGCTCACTAAGTAATGGTACCAACTGTCCGCGGCTTTGGCGCGCGCTGAACCTTTGCCTGCACCCTTGAGCCAATTCAACAAACCATCCTGAAAAGCGCGCGTATCATAGAGCGGACGGATGGTGGGCTGCTGAATGCTCAACACGCCGTCATAGGCCTTCATATCGCCCCAGTTTTCCATCGGGTGATGATCGGTGGCGACGTAATCCGCGAGATGTGCGGTTTCGTCGCCGCGGTCGCCGGTGTAAACAATCGTTTCCACATTGGCGAGCGCCTCACGCAAGTGCGCTCCGGGCGGCATGGAATAAAGTGGATTGCAGCCATGAATAATGAGCGTCGAGATCTCTTTTCCATTAAGGGCAGTGAGCAGCTCGGCCATTCCGGCTTTGGACGTGTGATTGGAAGTGATCCAAGCACTCGAACCATCGATCGTCTTGCCATCATTTTCTAAAACGGAATTTAAAAAATTCGCGGCCACATGGAGCGAGGCCGCGTCTTCTGTACCCGCCGAAAGACCGCCGGCCAAAACCAAAGACTGACCGCGATTTTTCCACAGCTCATCGGCCACTTCGACAATATTAATACCTAGGTCCTTTTTGGGATACTCCGCGAGACCGCGCACGACAGCCGCATCACCCGCGAAGCGCGATTGTTTGCGAACACCCACAATTTCGTGCAGCAGCGCCATAACAACATCCAGGCTTTGGGACGGACGGATGCGAAAGCGCTGGTCCGCGTTGGTCCCTGTCAGCGTGAGCAACGGCTCGAACACCACAAGCTTATTCATATCGGCGTTGGCCTTGCGGCGCGCGCCAAACTGGCGCTGGAATGCAACGGGCGTGAGCCATGTGCCTAAGAAGTCATTGTTAACAGCGACAATGTATTTGGCTTGATCGATGCGGTAACGGGGAACACCTTCGTTGCCATAGGAGGCTTTTTGTCCAGCCGCCAGCGCGGAATAGGAAAGATCATCATATTGAAAAATTTTAAGTCCCAAACTTGCGCTCACTTCATCCACCAAAGCTTGAGTGGAGGGAGACAGACACGTGGACATCAACAGGGCGACATTGCCTTTCTTAAAACGTTCGGCCATGACCTTATCAAGATCTTCCCATTTCACGCCCACGGTTTCGTGGTTGGTGCGATTCTTATTTTGCAAATTGCGTTTGGCACCGGTGAAACGGTCGGGATCGTAAAGCTTCAGAATATGGCTGTGAGCCCGCGCCGACATTCCACCGGCGTTGGCCGGGTGATCGGGATTGCCTTCGATTTTAATCGGGCGCCCGTCGCGGGTGGTGACCAAAATCCCTAAGCCCTCGTGACCGTCAACATAGGATGAAGCATAGTAGTTGGGAATGCCATGAACCACGTCAAACGGTTTTTTAGCATAAGGAATGATCTTTTGCGCAGGCCTTCGCACACAGCCAAAAGTAGTGAGCGCTAGCGAGGCCCCCATCAACTTTAAAAATTCACGGCGCGCCCATCCGTCTTGACCGTCGGAGGATTGCAGCGGACTGGTGAGAAACTCGTTCTCGGCCATCTTCATAAATTCAGGATCATTGCGCCACTGCTCGAGGCTTCTCCAGTATTGTGGAGTCGAGGGAGTTAACTGTGTGTCTTCGCGTCGGTCCATTGTTGCCCCTAGTAGTGACAGGTACCACAAGTTGTCGGTGCATGATTTTCAGGTAAACGGTGACAATTCACACACCAACCCATTGCTAAGCTGGAATTTTGATAAATTTTTGACATTTCCGCGACGTTGCCGTGACAGGTGGTGCATTCCTTTCCGGCTTTGATATGGAGCGAGTGATTAAACTTTACGTGATCGGGAAGCAGATGCACCTTTTGCCACGCGATCGATTGGCCCGAGTTGTAGGCCTCGGTCAGCTTTTGAATCCAAGGGCTGTCGGTTTTCACCACCATGTGGCAGTTCATACAGATGTTCAGACTGGGAACCGAAGCGTGGCGCGAAACTTCCACGCTAGTGTGACAATATTTGCAATCAATTTGATATTGGCCCGCATGAAGTTGATGGGAAAATGGCAAAGGTTGATCGGGCATGTAACCTTTGTTGTAGCCAAAGACGACTTTATTGTTGCTGACTGCCCAAATCCAAACACAAAGGCCTGCGAAGCCAAGTACAACAACGACACCGAGGATCTTTTTCATGGCAAGACCTTATGTAAGTACATATTCACAGTTGTCTATTCTCAGTTAGTTCTCAAATAATTAAACGCAAGCTTTGCTTGATGTCATCTACTCGTTACTTTTTTTGATGAGCCATAACGCGCTGTTGATACATAGGCAACCCAGAGCAGATGAAGAACCACAAAGCCCGCGACATATTCCACGCCGCCTGCGCCGAATCCGTAAGTGTGGAGACCAGCACCCAGAGCGAAGTTCACGCCGTACCAAGACATCACCACCAACGAAAATCCGACCACACTGGCGGCGGCCAACTGAAAATTCTTAACCCAACCGACTAGACGTCCATGCAGTACCGCTACATAGCCAAGAAGCGAGATGAGTGCCCAAGTCTCCTTCGGATCCCATCCCCAGAAACGGCCCCACGAGTAGTCCGCCCAAATTCCTCCTAATATTATGCCGAAGGCTAAAAGCACAATTCCCACTTGAATCGCGCGATAAATCGAGAGAGTACCCGCCTGAATTTGCACGGAAAATTTATGCTCGTCTTTGAGATAAAAAAACAACAAAACATCGCCCACCGCAAACGCTAGGAAAAATGCCGCATAGCTGAGGGTGATTATCAATACATGGGTGCTCAGCCAGAAAGTCGAGCGGAGGACTGGCTCGAGCGGCTGCAGACTGCCATCTAATACCGTCGGCGCGAGATCGGTCAAAATCAGGCAAAAAATTGCGACGGTTGACGCACAAGCAAGAAGCAATTTGGTTTTTTGAATGCGCTCAAGAATAAGCCCGAGCAGCACGCAACAAAACGGCACCCACACCACAGTCTCATACATGTTTGAGACCGGCGGCCGTCCCGCCAAATAAATGCGCAGGCCCATGCCGTAACCATGCAAGGCAAGGCCGCCCACGAGTAGCCCCCACGATAGTGAATTGGTCCAGCGCGGCCCGCCCGAAAACATCCATAGCAGCACCAGCAGACCGGATAAATAAATGATCCAAGCCCACTTGAACGGATGAAATTGATTGAGATGCTGTTCCCAACCGATGCGAGTCATATCGGCATATTTTTCAGGGGCTTGCGCTCGTGCCTTGTCGATAAAGGTGGCGACGGCGGTCATGAAATTTTCACTGGCGGCTTGGTCGCCCGAGACCGCTTCGACAAAACCCTTCGACATGGCAACAAAGGAATCTTTTAAATCACCCTCGAGTTCAGCCACCGCCAGCCAGCGATCGCTTTTGGGATTGGGCACAAAACGTAGGGCCGTGCCATTGCGTACGGCCTGAAATAGACCGAGCTGGCTTTCCAAGCGTTGCACCGCCTGCTGGTACGGGTTTAGCTTCTCGCCGCGTTCGCGCAGCGATTGCAATTCCTGGATCACCAGTGGCAGCCGCTCATTTGTAAACAAACTTTGTGGCGTCAGCCAACGCTCATCCGAAGTGATTTTCAATGCTTCCTTAAGTCCCGCGTGGCGCACCTCGATAAACGGCGTGGTCATCCAGTGGTCGGGAATCAACAGCCAGGTGAAGACCACTTCGGTGGCGGACTTGCCCTCGTAGGATTTTTTGCCATAAACCAGTTGCAGAGTCTCGCGCGCAAAAGTGTCAAACGGCTTGATGCGCCCACCGTCTTGCATAGGCAGGGTCTCGAGCGGTTTGCCGGTTTCGGCTGCCGAGGCACTGCCCGCGCCAAGCACTAAGCACAGGCCAAGTAGCAAACGTATCATAAACACTCCTTATTTACTCAAGTGAGACAGCCACTTCACGCGTCTAAAATAAAATAAAATCACCGAGCCCAAAACCATCATCAGCGAACCTACATATTTCACCCACCGGCCCGGATCATGATTTACCGACAAAATCGAGGCCACCGGTTCACCCTTCTCATTTTTCTCAAACGAGCTTTGATAAAAAGTAAATCCTTGAAACTTAAGCGGCTCGTTCATGGAAATCGTCACTTGGCCCAGATTAGGAACTTCGACCAGGCTTTCATAGCTCGCGGCGCGTTCGGTGCCCTCATACATGCCCACACTAAATTTTTTTAAGCGCAGTGGAAATTCCAGCTCCAGTTGGCGGTGACCATAACTGACCATGAACATGCGGTCGGCCAGATAAATACGCAAAGCCGAATCGAGGCCAAGCCAATACTCCTGATTTTGAAAAGTAAATCTGAGCGCCGAAGTGGAAAGCGGGCTCGCGGTGGGACTTACTTTATAACTCACATTTTCTTTTGAGTGCGGCAGATAGCGGAGGAGGCGAAACTTCATGCCCATCCAACCAGTCTCCACCGTTTCACTTTGTTTGACGCGGCCCTTTTTGCGCACGCTATTGTCTTTGTTGTAGATCACATAGTCGAGAGCCGTTTGCGTCGAGTTCGGAACCAGCACCACGGCATTGCGCCCGTTCGGGGGGGGCGGACTATCGGCCAAAACTACGATCGCCGGGCCGAGATCGATCTCACCGTTGCGCGAGTGGCTATCCCGACGCAGCCATTGAGTCATATTGACATTGGGGTTTTCCAACTGAAAGCGAATGGCCGGACCGTCGCGCGTCTTGCTGCTCTCCAATATTTCCGATTCGCGAAAGGCGAAATTTTCAAACTGAATGAATTTCATTTCATCGCTGCCGAGAGGTACCACAAATGGTTTTTCCGGTGATACCGGATGAGTTAGGAAATCCACATCGGTTTCGTAAATACTGCGCAAAGAGTTGCCATCGAGCGAGGAGTAAACGGCGAGTTGGCGGTCATGAGTCACCACCGATCGGCGCTCCTGTCCCTGCTCAAACATCAGGGTGCCATCGACGCCATATTTTTGCGTCAGCCACGCGCCAAACAGCAAAGTGATAATCCCAATATGCGCGATCACAAATCCCACATGATGCTGTTGCCAAGGCCAACGATCGATCATCACCGCAATCAAATTGACGATCAAAAGCCCCATCACGGTGTACATATACACAGATTGATACACTAATTTTTGCGCGACCTCGGCATTGTAGCGCGCTTCGGTGATGGTGCCAACCGCGGCCAAGGCGGCCATGCTGAGAATAATAAAAATCGCCAGGCGAAGTGAAGCCAGAGCATTGAATGGTGGTTTTAAAGTGCGCAAAACTTATATCTCCGCAAGTTCAGCTTGAATCGTGGTTACGGCTGATTTGATTTTCTCACTCAAGACTTTGGCTAGCTCAGGTCTCAACTCTTTACTTTCTTCATCCATATAAAGGGCACGATTGATCTCTACTTGAATCGCGTGTTGCCCCTGCATCGGCTGTCCATAGGTCTGCGTCACCCGCCCGCCCAGATAAGGCCAGTTGTACGCAACCTTCAAGCCGGCCCTGGTGTACGCCGTGATCACCAAATCCTTGAACTCAGTACTGCAACTCTTGCCTTCCCAATCTGACACCACAATCTCCGCGCGCGTTTGCCCGGGATCGCGATGGCCGGCCGTGCCCTTCGAAGGCATTGAGTGCGCGTCTAGATGATAAACAGTGCTAGCACCTTTGCCTTTGAAAAACTCATAAAGTCCACGCACCTCTTGGTGAAATGGTTCAAAATAGCGCGCGATCAACGCTTGATGGAGTGCCATGGTCATCGGCTCGGGCATCAACCGCGTTCCACGCGTGGTTTTGGTCCAATGCAAACCCATCGGAAACTTTCCCGCCGGATTCACACTCCCCTTCACCGCGTCCGCGTCGATATCGTCAGGCAGACGATTGAGATCGACCACGTAGCGATGCCACTCGGCTTTGATATGCGCGAGTTCAAGCGCTTCCAGCGTGGGTTGATAAAGTCGATCGACATAGCGATCCACATCGCACATCACGATCGATTCGGGCAGCCCATGCAACCACGGGGTTTCGGCCGGAATTCGCTCTCCGGAGTGTGGGATAGTTAGGAAAAAGGCCTTCATCGTAGACTTCCAGCGTAGACTATCTACATAATGAGTAATATTATTTACGCTTCATAATATCTGGCAACATGGTCGGATTGACAAGTTTCGATGCAGTGGTACGCGGTGCGAAGCGAAGGGAGTCTTTTTGAAAGCGAAGATTTACACCAAGACTGGTGACAAAGGCCAAACCTCCCTCGTCGGTGGTGCTCGAGTGTCCAAAACCGATCGGCGACTGGAAGCCTACGGCACCCTGGACGAATTGAACAGCGTGCTCGGCATTTTGCGCAGCCATGTGCGCGAGGCGGAGACCGAATCGGCGTTGCAAGTGGTGCAAAATAATCTGTTCAATATCGGCAGCCATCTAGCCTGTGAAGACGATTCGCTGCGGGCTAAGCTTCCAAACCTAAGCGCAGGCGGAATTGCGGCATTGGAACAAGATATGGACCGATGGGAAAAGGAATTGCCTACGCTGCGCAACTTTATTTTGCCGGGCGGAAGTGTCCCCGCCGCTTTCGCGCATCTGGGCCGTACCGTTTGCCGACGTGCCGAGCGACTAGCGATCGCGGTGGGAGAAAGCCACACGGTGCTGGCGGACCATGTAATTTATTTGAATCGACTGAGCGACTGGTTGTTCTTGTTGGCGCGTTCGCTCAATCGGGCTGCGCAAGTGCAGGACGTGGAGTGGACGAAGGGGTAAAGCCAGTATAAAGATCGTTAATGACGCAAAAAACTTACACGCCCCCCGACGAGATTTTTCCAACGCATTGTTTTAATTGGCCCGCACCACCTCCTTCGCTTATCCCCAAGCCAATAACACAATTTAATAGAGGGGGAAAACCTATGCGTTCTCTTATGCTCGTGCTACTAACAGCACTGCCACTGTTCGCTGTCGCCGAAACCGCCACCAACAACGATGCGATTCAATATTCGCATGATGCCCGTTACGTTTATGCCAAGACGGCATATGCTCTCACCTGGGACCAGGAGCAGATTCAAGCCGTCAGCCAAGCGCAAACGCAGATCGCGGCGCACCTCACCGCTCTACAATCCGTTAACCCGCGCATCGGCGGTGCTAAGGGTCAGTTGATCAGCGCGATTCAAAGTAATATTCCGGCTTTTGAACGTGGCCTCGACGACATCGTCGGGCTCATGCAGAAATATTTCAGTACCGCGAAGCCCTATGGCCTTCGCCGCTGGAAAGCCCTGCCGTCGGCGTTCGTCTTATTTACAGGCATAGAAGTGAGAGGAGGTCTCGGGCTCTCAGGCGGTGGTTCCGTAATGTTAGGAATGGTGTTCATGCCGGTTCACGTACACCGCACGGAGATCGACACCAATAAAGTTGAAGAGTACTTTGAATTCGACACCAACCTGATTCTTTGGCCCACCGCGAACGTGGGCGCAGGATTCGGCGGCGGCGGCAATTACCGTGGCGGTCTTGGCCTCGTTTGGGGCAGCCTCACTAACGCCAAGGATTTGAAGGGACTTGTCGGCGGCGCTTCCGTAACCGGCGATCTTGGTATGGGCATCAACGGCAAAATCTTGCTTTTGAAAAACTGGTCCCGCCCCGGCACGATCAACAATACATTGGTGACGTTTGGCGTAGATATCGGACCCTCAGCGGGACTCGATGCGCATGCAAATATCTCGTGGATTTTTGACGCCGAAGGCTGGCTTAAGGCCGCAGGCGGCATCATGCCGCACTAGTTACGGGGCCGCTAGCCTGCTAGTTTACAAGACGAACTCTGCTTTCTTGATATGCAGAGTTCGCCTTTGTCCAATCCTCGCTCAACATCATAATAAAAATTAGAATCAGTTGGCTATGGCCATACGGTTTTCGGTGAGATTCGACCAAAACCACGACAACATGGGATCTTGATCGATGCTCTCAAGCACCTGTACTTCCGCACTGGTCAAATCATAGATGCGTTTGCCGAAGATCGAGTTCCCGGGGCCCACCATAACTAGCTTGCGAACTTCCTGAGTTTCAATCAAATCAAGAATCATTTTTTCAGCTTCGCGGGTGTTCGCCGGCAGGCGAGAGAATTCGCCATCGGCGTGGCGCTGAAACACGCCGTATTCCGCAAGCTGCACACCGGCCAAAATCGGCAGCTCGAAACTGCCGGATGCCGCAGGTGTGGGCTTTCCCGCCTTGCCGTTGAGCGCCGCACTGGCGCGAACCATTTCAAAAAAGCTGATTTTACCCAGCGCTACGAGCAACGGCGAATCCCCGTTCACCGCTCCCACCACGTATTCCGACAAAGCGTGCGACTTTAGGTAACGATCGAGCAGTCCAACTTGAACCACCGCGGTCGCGAAATTTTTGAGTTTGATGTGGCCCAAGAAAACCTGGTCTTCGGAGCCGATAAAGTTGGCCAAATCAAGCGGTGTCGGCGAAATCGTATCCCACAGGCCTTGGGCTTCGCGCACCCGCGCTACCACTTCCGGTATGCGAATTACATTTGAACGAATATCTTGGAAATCTAAATGACTGGCCCCATTAAACACAAGCGCTGAGCGCATGGTTTCCCCCCTTTTGATGTTTCTACTGACACCCAATTCCTATCGGTTGTCAGTCGAAGTCGGCTTCCCCAAGCGCGACCTCTGCTTTCGTCCAAGTCTTGCAACCGGACTCATTATGACACTTAAGCAAGGGTTGTGCCTCAGCCCTCCAACGTCCATCTCAGCAACAAGCCCTCGCGGTGCAAACCCTCGACGATTGTCCATGAAGAGTTTACAGCCACTTGTAATTGACGACTTGTGATAGCAATTTGTTAAGCTTAAACCAATGAGTATGTTCAATCGTGAAAGTGGAATCTTCAGCGGCTGGAACAAAGGTTCCAAAAAACGCCCGCCGTTTGAAGCGTACTATGTCTATATCTTGGCACTCTTTGTTGGCTATCTTTTGTCTGATCTGGGAATCCTCACCGTTCGCCCCGGGATGTTGCCCACCCAGGCCCCGCCGTCGCGCCCAAGTTCGACTCCGCGCCAGCAGATGTCGAGCATTAGCCAATATGGAAAGATTAAAGAACGCAATGTGTTCAACCGCGACGGAAAGATTCCGCCGGCCCTAACGGCCGATGGCTCCGAGTCGCCGATGCTCGATGCCCCGCCAGTGGCTTCGACCTTGCCGCTCAAGCTCGAGGGCACACTGGTGCACTCGAATCCTAAAAAATCGGTGGCGACCATTACCAGCAAGTCCAAAAGTGAGGCCAAGGCGTACATGGTCGACGCCACCATTGACAATATCGCCAAGATCACCAAGATCGAGCGCCGCAAGGTGATCTTTCGCAACCTTTCGAGCAATCACTTGGAATTCATCGATATCCCGCAAGACGGCGCGGTCACGTTTGGGGTCAAAGAGACGACAGCCGCCGGCGGTGAGGAAGTGCAGCGCCAGGGCGAGTTCGATTTCGCCATGGATCGCAAAGACATCAACAAATACACCGCCGACCTCGGTTCTATTCTGCAGCAGGCGCGTATGGTGCCGAATATCATTCCCGGCTCAGGCGGCCGGGTCGACGGCTTTCGTTTTGTGGCCATCCAACCGGGCAGTATTTTTGAAAAGCTCGGTTTTAAACCCATGGATGTGATTAAGAGCGTGAATGGCGAGCCAGTCAATAGCCCCACTAAGGCCATGGAGCTCTACAATACCCTGAAATCGGAAGGCCGTTTCAGTTTCGGGGTGGAACGCAACGGCCATGAAGAGAATTTTAAATATAACGTTAAGGAATAAGCGTTCGCGTTGTTGATGCCCAAGGAGGGGTAAATGAAATCGGTACTACTGGCCCTAACAGTAATGAGTGTGGCGTCGTCGGGCTTCGCCCAGGCCAACCGGCCCGGCAGCGCGCCTCCCACTCCGTCGGCGCCAAAAAAAGATGCGGCCGGCAAACCCGTGCAGGGCTTCGTTTCTAAAAAAACCGGCAAGCCGATGTCGAGTGCCGAGATCGAGGATATCACCAACGAGAACTTCCCCGACATGATTGACTCGTTCGACTATCCCAATGCCGAAATTTCTGACGTCATCAAAGCCATCTCTGAACTCACCGGCAAAAACTTTATCGTCGACCCGGCCGTGCATGGCAAGATTACGATTATCGCTCCGTCACGCATCACCGTGGCCGAAGCTTATAAAGCGTTCCTGTCGGCGCTCGCGATCAATAGCTTAGCCGTGGTTCCGGGCGATGGCTTTTACAAGATCAAACAGGCGCGAGTGGCGCAACGGGATAACATCGACACCTTCTCCGGCGCTTATTACCCGACTTCGGATCAAATGATCACCCGAATTGTTAAACTAAAGTACATTAGCGCCGATGAAGTGAACAAACAGCTGCGGATTTTGACCTCTAAAGATGGTGAGCTCTATCCCTACACGCCGACCAATTCGTTGATCGTTTCAGACTACGGCGCAACCGTGGATCGTATGATGAAGATTTTGTCACAGCTCGACGTGCAGGGTTTTGAAGAGCAAATGGAAGTGATCCGCATCAAGTACGCGCGCGCCAAAGATATCTCGGACCTGGTCGATAAGATCATCAACAAGGGCGACAACAAGAATAACCAATTTGGTGGAGTGCCGCGCTTTCGCCCGGCCGGCGGCCCCGAGGCCGGCGGAACTTCAGGCGCGGAAGTTTATTCCGTGGTGGTGCCCGATGAGCGCACCAACTCGATCATCGTGGTCGGCAACAAGGCCGGTATCGAAAAGATTCGCCGTCTGACCGCGCGCCTAGATTACCCGATGCGTCCCGATGAGCAAGGCGGCTTCTTCGTCTATTACCTGCGCCACGCTGAGGCCGAGCCCATCGCCACCATGCTCAACGGTATCGCCACGGAATCGAAGAAGGCGCAGGATCAAGCCGCGCAGGGAAATAAAACGGGTATACCTGGAATGGGCCCCGGAGGCGTGGTCAACGCCGGCCCCGCGGCCACCGCGATCTTTGGCGGAGAGGTGAAGATCAGCGCCGATAAAAATACCAACAGTTTGGTGATCGTGGCGAGTAAACAGGATTACGATACTGTGCGGAACTTGGTGGCGAAGCTGGATATCCCTAAGGATCAGGTTTATATCAAGGCCCTCATCATGGAAATGACCAGCAGTGTGGGCGACGCCTGGGGCATCAACTACTATAAATTTGGCGGAGATGCGCAAGGAATCGGCCGCATGGGTTTTCGCGGATCGGACAATATTCAAACTTTGATCAATCCCGCCAATGATACTGGTGGAATTCTGGGATTTGGCTCGGGCGGCACGATTGATATGACTATTGCCGGTCAACAGGTCAAAGTGCCGAGCCTGACCGGCTTGATCAATATCATCAAGACCAACACCGCCACCAACACCCTGTCCACCCCGGAAATCATGGCTCTGAACAATGAAGAAGCCTTAATCGAAGTCGGCTCCAAAGTACCGGTCGCGAAAAATGATACCGTCGGAACCGGCGGCGCCAGCAGCTCGAATATCACGCGTGAAAATGTCACTACCAAACTGGTCATCACGCCCTACATTTCGCCCGACACCGATTCGATCAAAATGAAAATTGATCAAGATGTCGCCGACGTGAGCACTGAGTCCGTGCAGGCTTCAGAACTCGCCAAGAACTCGATCACTACCAATACCCGTAAGATTAAGACTTCAATCGTGCTCAACAGCGGCGACACCGCGGTCCTCGGCGGACTGCTGAAAGACAAGGACTCGGAAGATGTCACTAAGATTCCCATCCTCGGTGATATCCCTGTGCTGGGCTGGTTGTTCAAATCGCAAAAGAAATCCAAGCAAAAGACCAATCTTGTGGTCTTCATTACTCCTAAGATCATCCGCAATGTGGATGACAGCCAGTCGATTCTGGAGAACAAACTCAACGAACGCATCGATTTCGTGCAGCGGAACATGAGTGGCCGCGATCCGCATGGGCATTACGTCGACGCTTTGCCACGGCGGAAGACCGCGAAACCGGAGACTAAGGATAAGGAAGTTCCGGCGGTGGAATCGTTTTAGTTATTTTGGGCGGGAGGGTAGGCAAGCGTTGCTGAAGTCGTAATGGACCCACTCGGGAGAGCCAGGCTCGGACTCGCCACTAAATCGATTGACGACGTTTCCGGTCAGCTTCAGACTTATGATTTTTCTATCCTCATCGACTTGGTAATCATTCCAGACTCCGGTTTGAAACTTCTGGAGGAGGCGAGGACGAGGCGTCCGAGCCGCCGGGTTCGGCTTTTTTTTGCACACCACAAATATTCGTACTTCGCCATCTACACTGACTGGTTCATTGACGGGAAAATACTCTGCACTGATCGTGCCAAAATCTTTGATATAGCGTTGTTCAGTTACGCAATGAGACTCTTTTTCCGCGCCGCTGGCTATCGCACTAATGATAAGAAGACCCGCCACTATTAATTGTTTCATTGTCCGACCTTTCTTTTTTGCCGATCAAATTTCTTGAGTCTCTTACCACGTTTTACATGACGGTGGCCAGCCCCGAAAGATGGTCCGCATTTCATTGATTCAATGTGCATGTGGGAGGAATGGTTCCTTGGCTCTGGCCACATATTTGGCGCCTCGGCTTGTCTATATATGACTTTCAGTTCGTTGTTGGTTTCATGTGCCATACATTTAGCGACCTCAAAGAACTTGGCATCCCTAGATTTCACAAGGCCGCCAGGCTGACAGAGCAGGTATTCAATGTCGATGGCGTTTCCGGAATTGTGGCAAGAATGGGGATTGTGGAGTAAGTGCTGGTGACTTGGATAAATCCCTAAGTTTCCAAACTTGCAGATGCCAAGCTGGGCTTTCTCCACGCACTTGTCGAAGTACTTTTTAATGAGAGGAATGATAGGTGCGCGACCGCTAAGTTCTGAGGCCGATACTGGGACTAGTCCCCTCGCCGGATCTGCGGGCCGAGGGCGACCGCCACCGCCGTCAGCTAACTCGTGGGAATGCCCTGGAGTCGGCATCAATAATATTGTTAACATACAAACCCAAATTAAGCGCAAAACAGAACTCCTTCGCATCTATGCACTTGATTATTTCAAAGCCTGCGCCAATCAAAATAGCTCAGAATGGGATGCATTGCTCGCCAGATCCGTTGAGATCATTTCCGCAATATGGGCCAAAATGCGACAAATTGCGCATAAGGGTGTCGAGATTCCATACATGGGGAAAAGTCCATAAAAATGGCTCAAGCCTTGTTTGCCAATCCGTGGTGAAAAGATCGTTTCCTTCACCATGGTCGAATGTAGAGAGCAAAAATGCCAACGCCGGCGAAAACAGTAACCGTCTCAAAATGAGATGAGCCACAGTTCAGCCGCATTTCATCTGGCTTTAACCTCGCGCTGCTAAAAATGCGCTTAGCCGCGAACGCTTGGCGGAGGACCACAAGCCTGGTCTTAAGCCCTGTTCCATTGCGACCTTGTTCCTGACGTCCGCTTCCTGTAACCTGAGGTAAAGATGGCATCTGCAAACTTCGAAACCTTGATTAAAAAAGGCACCAGTGTCAGCGAAGAGCAATTGCAAACTCTGTTGCGCGCCCATGATCGCAAGGGCCAGACGTTCTCGGATATATTAGGACGGATGAGTTTCGGTACGCCCGAAGAGGCGCTGGCCGAACTTTGCAAATTGCTGGGCGTGGAGTTTATCAAGGACATTCCGGTCAACGATATTCCTGTCGATCTGGTGCGCGGAATTCCCATCAACTACGCCAAGTCACAAGAAGTGCTGCCTTATAAAGAGGAGGCCGATCGCGTGCTGGTGCTCACTACCAACCCACTCAATCACAAGGCGCTTGAAGACTTGCGCGTAAAGTTCAATAAACGCGTGCATCCGATGGCTACCACTTCGAGCCGCATTCAAGATGCCATCAACCGAGTTTACGAGAAGAGCACCGCGGCCCTGGAAGGCATGGACGATATTGAGAGCGAAGAAGTCGACCTCGATGATCCGGTGATCGATTTGCTCGAGTCGGGTGATGACGATGCGCCGGTGATTAAGCTGGTGAACACGCTGCTGTTTCGCGCGGTGAAAGAAAAAGCTTCCGATATTCACGTTGAGCCTTACGAACGCGACATGGTCGTACGCTTCCGCATTGACGGTATTTTATTTGATATATTCAAGCCGCCTAAGAAATTACAAAATGCCATCACCTCTCGGATCAAAGTCATGGGCAACCTCAACATCGCCGAAAAGCGCCTCCCGCAGGACGGACGCATTCCACTCAAGCTCGCCGGCAAAGACATCGATGTGCGTTTGAGTTCGGTGCCGACCGCATTTGGCGAGCGGCTGGTTATGCGTTTGCAAGATCGATCCAATGTCGTGCTGGAGCTGGTGCAGCTCGGTTTTTCGCCCGACACTTTGGGCAAGCTCGATGATCTGCTCACTAAAACTTATGGCATTATGCTCGTCACCGGTCCGACAGGCTCTGGCAAATCGACCACGCTATACGCGGCGATTTCCAAGATTAACAAACCTGACGTGAACATCATCACGGTGGAAGATCCGGTGGAGCAACGCATCCACGGCATTGGCCAGATTCAGGTCAACTCCAAGATCGGCTTAACATTCGCGACCGGGCTGCGCTCGATTTTGCGTCAAGATCCGGATGTGGTGATGATCGGGGAGATTCGTGACTTGGAAACCGCCGAGATCGCGATCAACGCCTCGCTGACCGGTCACTTGGTGCTCTCCACCATTCACACCAATGATTCGGCCGGTGCCTTTCCGCGTTTGATCGATATGGGATGCGAGCCGTTTTTGATCGCCACGTCGATCATGGGCGTGGTCGCCCAACGGCTGGTGCGCGTACTCTGCCCGCACTGCAAGGAGCCACACGTAGCGACCGATGTGGACTTGCGTTCGCTTGAACTTACCCGTGAGCAAGTCAAGGATGCCACCATTTTCCGCCATGTGGGCTGCAATCACTGCAATCAAAAGGGTTATGTCGGGCGAAGCGTGATCCAGGAATTGTTGCTGATCAACGACGACATCCGCACCATGATCATGCAGCGCAAAGACGGTAGCGCCATCAAGAAACAAGCGATCGCCAATGGCATGTTGACCTTCCGCGATCATGGTATACAAAAAGTATTGAGTGGGATCACCACGATTGAAGAAGTCCTAAGCAGTACGCAAATGGATCAGTAAAATGCCAATATTTGAGTACCGCGGACTAAATAGTGCTGGCCGCTCAGTGCGCGGGACCGTCGACACCGACAACGTGCGCACCGCCAAAACCCGGCTAAAAAAAGACGGGATTTTCGTCACCGATATCAAAGACAAAGGCAAAACCGCCGCCAGCCGCAAGGCGAAGGGCAAAAAGGCCGTGCGCCAAAAAGGCGTGAACGTCACCGATCTGTCGATGATGACCCGTCAGCTCGCGACTCTGCTTAAAGCCAATATTCCACTGGTGGATTCGCTGCAAGCGGTTTCCGAACAAATTGAAAATGCCTATTTAGCCGAGATCATCGCCGAGATCAAAAATGCGGTCAACGAAGGCGGCACGCTTCACAAATCGCTGGGAAAATATCCAAAGGTCTTCGACAAAATGTACGTGAGCATGTGTGAAGCGGGTGAAATGTCGGGAACCCTCGATGTGATCTTGATTCGTCTCGCTGAATTCAAAGAATCACAAACCGAGCTGAGCGCCAAAGTGAAGTCCGCCATGCTCTACCCGATTATGATGCTCGGATTCACCGGCTTATTGCTCGGTGTTTTGTTTGTTTACGTGATTCCAAAAATCGTGACGGTGTTTGAGTCTTCGCCCGAGTTGAAGCTGCCGTGGTACACGCTGGTGGTCATCGACATCTCGGGCTTTTTGGTCAACTACTGGCATGTCTTGATGATCTCTTCCACCGTCGGCTTCCTGCTCTTTCGCAACTGGAAAAATACTCCCAAGGGCCGCGCTCAGTGGGATCGCATCTTTTTACAAATACCGGTCGTGGGCAAACTTGGACGCATTGTCGCTGTGAGCCGCTTCACGCGCACCCTTTCCACCCTGCTCAACGGGGGCGTTCCCATGCTCTCGGCGATGGGAATCGTGCGCAACGTGGTCGACAACGAAGTCATCGCCGCAGCCATCGACGTGGGCCGCCTCAATATTTCCGAGGGGGAATCGATCGCCGGCCCGCTTAAAAAATCCGGGCAGTTTCCTCCCATCGTCATTCACATGATCAACATCGGTGAAAAAACCGGAGAGCTTGAAAACATGCTGCTGCAAGTGAGTGACGCTTACGATTTCCAAGTGAAGACTTCGATCTCCGGTCTCACCTCTTTGTTGGAACCGTTAATGATAATTGTGATGGGTTGCGTTATTGGAATTATCGTATTTGCGATCATGATTCCTATGTTTCAATTGTCGAGCCTGGGCGGATAGTTTAAGTTTCTGTTTTGCAATTTGAGGGAGCGTAAGAAATGAAAATTCGATTAAAAAACAATGAAAAAGGTATGACGTTGCTTGAGATCATGATCGTGTTGGTGATCCTCGGCGGATTGATCGCTATTCTCGCGACTCAAGTCCAGGGCCGATTAAAAAGCGCTAAAATTCGTCAGGCCAAAATTCAAATTTCAGAGTACGGCAAAGCTCTCGATATGTTCTTTACCGACTGCAACAACTACCCTTCGACTGAAGAGGGTTTAAACGCACTCGTGACCGCGCCCTCAACCTGTTCGAACTGGGGGCCCGATCCCTATCTAAAAAAGGTGAATAAAGACCCGTGGGGCGGCGACTTCCAGTACACTTCCACCGGCAACAATTATGTTTTAAAAAGCCTGGGATCGGATCGCAAAGAGGGTGGCTCGGGTGATGCGGCTGATATTTCCTCTGCCGATTAATTAGTGCTATTCTCCAGTCTGGGAATGACCCAGACTGGAGAACATGCGCAAGCTCTTACCACAACATGGTTTCACACTGATCGAACTGATGGTCGTGCTCGCGATCATGGGCGGCGTCGTGGCCTTGTCGATGCCTTACATCGGAAGCCGCAATTCGAAAACCAAAGCGGTGCTGCGCGAGCTAAGCGTTTTGAGCCGCGAGCTCCACACCCGTGCGAAATTGCAAGGCGTGGTTTATCGCTTGGTGATCGACATGCAAGAAGACACCAGCGGCAAACGCCCGGTGCAGCTGTACTGGGTGGAAAAAGCCAATGGTGGCACCGTGCTCAAAGCCAATGAGGAAGACGAAGCGTTCAAAGCCGCGCAAGACAAAGATCCAAAAAAAGGAAAAGACCCGCGCGCCTTTGAAGTGGACAAGAGCATGATCAAAAAGCCGCGCGAACTTCCACAAGGCATGACCTTTGAAAAAGTGGAATTGAGCCGCGCCAAAGATGCCATCACTCATGGCCGTGCCTTTATCCACTACTTGCCCCAAGGTTTAGTGGACGAAGCCGCCATTCACATCAAAGGCGAAAAAACCGCGGCATGGACCATCGCTATCCATCCGCTGACAGGAAAAGCCGAAGTGATATCAAAACCGCTATCACTCAAGGAGCTCAAATCGCAATGAGGCGCGCGCTCAACGCAGGTTTTACGCTGATCGAAGTTTTGGTGGCGCTGTTTATTTTGACCGGCGCCATCATGGTCATCGCCAACACCTGGTCTGGCAATTTCATGCGCATGCGCAAATCCACTTACCTCAACGATTCGGCCACGCTGCTCGCGCGCAAAATGATTGAAGTCGAAGCCAAATATAAAGGTAAGCCACTCAACGAAATTCCGAAAGAGGAAGGCGGTGATTTTGGCACCGATTCCCCCATGTATCATTGGACGCTCAAAAGCAAAGACCTGGTGGTTCCGGACTTGTCGGCGCTGATGATCGGTACGGAAGGTCAAAATGATGACACTTTGATTGGCATGATCAAACAGGTTACCGAATATCTGGGCAAGGCGATCAAAGAGGTGAAGGTCTCGATTTTTCTCAAACGCAAGGGGGCCAAGGAAATCGAGTTTTCAGCGGTGCAATACTTTGTCGATTACAGCAAAGACTTTGGTTTGGGCGGCGCCGGGGGTAGCGCCGCCCCCGCGCAGAAACCAGCGGGGAGTCCATAGTGGGGCAACGTGGATTTACCCTTCTCGAAGTCATCATCGCTATTTTAATTTTGTCGTTCCTCTCGCTCTTCACCGTACAGTCCATTCAGCGCGCGCTGCAGACCAAAGCCAAAGTGCAAGGCGAGATCGATAAGAACGCCACCGTGCGCGACGCTCTCCGCACCATGGAACGTGATATCAATATGGCGTTTAACTATCGCGACATCAATATTGCGCTCTACAATATGGCGCAGAAGCAGCGGCAGAAAACCGCGAACACGCCGGCAGACAAGTCGACAACTGGAAAAGGGGCCGGAGCCACCCCGCCGCCGCCGCCTCTCCCACCACAGCCCGTCGATCCCGACAAGTATAAATTGAAGACCGAAAAGATCTACACCCAGTTTATCGGTGAAGCCGCGTCGCTGGATTTCACCACGGTCTCGAATGTGCGCATGATGGAAAATTCGCCAATCTCCACCCAAGCCGAAGTCGGTTACAAGCTCAAGCCCTGCCGTCGCCGCTCTAATCAAGAGCAATCCTCGAACTGCCTATGGCGTAGAGTGGACGATTATTTCCATGACGACATCACCAAAGACGGGCAAGAAACCGTGCTGCTTGAAAACGTTACCGAATTTAAGCTGCGTTATTTGGGCCCCGGCAAAACCGAAGAGTGGATCGACACTTGGATCACCAGTGAACGCGGCGATGCGCTGACCAAAGATAAATTCCCTTATGCAGTGGAGATCACGCTTGAGATTAAAGATCCTTCGCCCAAGGCCAAAGATAAAAAACTGCGCATGACCGCGGTCGCTGCAATTCGCAATCCCAATAACCCCGAAAATCCAGAACAAAAGGATGCCAATGGTAACCCTATCACGGATCCGACAAATGGTTCGATGCCTGCGGCCAATCAACAAAACATTCCCGGAGGCTAGCGCTTTCGGGATTTTGCGCTCGCAAAAGGGCGTAGCCTTACTGATTGCGCTTTTTGCCATGGTACTAATGACCTTCATCGCTGTCGAAGTCAGCTATGACACCAGCGTGGACTACGTGGTGGCCGCGCAACAAGTCAATCGCATCAAAGCCTATTATGCCGCCAAGTCTGGAATTGAAATTAGCATGCTACGAATCATGCTCTATAAACAAGCGATGGCAGCACTCGGCGACACCTTGGGCGAAAAGAAAAGCATGCTCGATCCGATCTGGAGCTTTCCCTTTATGTGGCCGCCGAGCGCAAGCGCTCCCGGGGGCGGAAAATCCACCGAGGTCGACAAAGATATGCTCAAAGAGGCCGTGGCAGAATCCTTGATGCAGGGGCAACAGTACACCACGACGATTTCACCCGAAGGCGGGAAATTGGACATCAATGATCTGGGCTCGCCGCTTAAATCGCTCAAAGAATCCATGATCAAACAGGTGCTGATGATTTATCAAAACGAATTGAAGAACAACGAAAACTTTCAGCGCAAATATGCCAGCTTTCGTTTTGAGGAGTTGGTCAACAACATCGCCGACTACGTTGACGAAGACAAGGTCAGCCTCAATGGCGGCGATGAAACGAGTCAATATCGCGACCTCGAAGAAAAAGACATCGAGATGCCGCCCAATCGCCCGTTTCGCACCTTAGATGAACTGCACCAAGTCGCGCTGATGAACGATGATTTTTACAACCTCCTGGCGCCACGCGTGACAGTTTTCGGGACTAAAGGCGTGAACATCAATTACGCGGGTGCCGACTTACTGATCGCGCTCGATCCGACTATGACCGAAGAAATCGTGGGCAAAGTGATCGCCCGCCGCAACGATCCCAAACTTGGCGGCCCGTTCAAAGATGATAAGGATTTTTTTGGCTTTGTGCAGGGTTACGGCGTCAACACCAAGGCCATCGAGGCCTCGAAAATTCCCCTACTGTTTGATGTGGAATTTAATTTTCGCGTAGTTTCCACCGGGCTCGCCGGCAACGTAAGGCGGGAGATCACCGCGATCACCTACGATTACCTCAATCTCACCGGTCGGCTCGCGGACATGATGGATGAGCAGGACAAAAGTACAGCGAATCAGAATACCACCACCACAACAACAACTACGACAACCGCCGACAAGCCAGCCGATTCCAAAAACCCGACACCCGGTCCAAAAAAAGCCAAAATTCAAGCGGGAAAAGGTAGGCCCGCGGTGGTGTATTGGGAAGAAAACTGATAGCCTTTTCTTACCTCTATGATCAGCATCGGCGTCGACATCGGTTCATTCAGTATCAAGATCGCGGAAATCGAATCCACGTCGAAGTCCTATGTGATTCGCAACTTACAAGAAATCCCGCTGACCCTTGATCTCACCAAAGATAAGAAGATTGAAATCATTGACACTATACGTACCTTGTTTACCCGCTACGATTTAGAAAAAACCCAATTCGTCTTCGCGCTGCCGCAAAAATCGATCAGCATGCGGCTGTTGCAGTTCCCGTTTCGCGAACGCTTCAAGGTGCAAAAGGCCGTGGCCTCGCAGCTCGAAGACGATTTGCCATTTTCGCAAGACGATGCCATTTTTGAAACCAAGATCGTGCGCTTCAAAGGCAAGGGCTCCGATGTGCTCGCGATGGCCGCGCCCAAAGATCGGGTCGGTGAAGTTCTCAGCATGGCCCACGACTGCGGTGTCGATCCCACCCTGATTTCCGCTGAGAGTTTGGCGCTGGGAAATTTATTTGAGCGCTGGTCCGAGCCCCCGCCCGAAAGTGCCGAGTTCGCTCATGACATTCCGGCTCCGCGCAATGCTGATTTAATCCTCAACATCGGCCACCTCAATTCACAGCTCTTGGTTTTTTGCGAAGGCATTATGATCGGCGCGCGCAACATCGATTGGGGCGGTAAGAACATGGCCGATGCCATCGGCGCCAAGTATGGCATGAACTACATTCAAGCCGTGCGCGAGCTTCAGCTCAAAGGCTTTTTGCTCATGGAAAAAGGCCAGGGCACCAAGGAGCAGTTGGCTTTTTCGCAAACCATTGAGAAGAGTTTGCAAGAACTCGTTGCCAGCATGCGCCTAAAAATGTTCGAACTTCAGAGCGAATTCAATTTGCAATGGAGCAAAGGCCTTATGCTCGGCGGCGGCTCACTGCTCAAAAACCTGGGCGCGTTTTTGACCATGTGCTTTGAGATGCCGTTTAACCGTTACAAACAATTTGAAATTCACCCCGCCGTGAATTTTGAAACCACTGCGCATCTTGAAAGTGTCACCGGCGTGGCCATAGGTTTAGCGCTGGAAGCTCTCAAGCGCCCGCGCAATCCAGCCCCTAACTTCTTAAAGGGCGAGTTCGCGCAGCAAAGTCATTTTTTCGAAACCCTGTGGCAAAAATGGGGCTATTCCGCGCAACTGCTGGGCACGGCGTTCATATTCCTGATCATTTTTGCAATCGCGCGCGAGTCGTTGAGCCAGCGCTTGCTCGATGAATCCGATCGCGTACTACGCCTCCAGGCCGAATCGATCGCGGGCCTTAAGGGCAAACGCGGGGGCAATGACAATATCCGCAAATTTTTAAGCAATGTGGAAAAAGACGCTCGAAACCGAAAGCAAGCGGAAAAGGTCACGCATCTCAATTCGGCGCTCGATATGCTCAACCTGATCAGTGCGCAATTGCCGCCAGGCGCGATTTTGCCCCTTGAGATCAAACGCATTTCCATCGACAACGAAGTCGCCGAAGTCCACGGTTACACCGGTTCAGTCGCAGGCGTACAGCGCGTGCAAGCGGTGCTCCAGAAGGTTTCCTCCACCGGCAAGGCAGAAGCCATTCAGTCGCGCATCTCTACGCCACCTGGTCAAACGCCCTTCGCCTTTCGCTTGAATATTCAGCGCTATGCGGGAGGTTGAGCGTGGCGTTTGAATCCGTCAAAGAGCAGCTTAAGGACAATTGGACCGAACTCAGCGGTAAAATCCAAGAGAACTCCACCTTCAATAATCTACGGGAAAAATTCGAGAGCCAATCGCCTTCCATTCAACGCGCCATCATCGGCGCCCTCGCAGCACTGTTCGTGCTGCTGTTGTTGTCGTTTCCCATGGGCTATCTTTCCGATTCCTCCGATCACATGACGGAGTTCAACGACAATCGTTCACTCCTCCTCGGGCTGCTGCACGCCGCTCGCACCGCTAAAGAACCCTCGCCGCTGCCCCCGCCGATTGAGCCGGGAACATTGCGCAGCCAAATCGACGCCGTGCTCAAAGAGCATCGTTTGATCCCCGATCAGATCGGTGAAATCCAACCGCTCCCCGCGAATCCCGCCAAAAACCTCGCGCCGCCCGTCGTGATACAAACGGGAATCGTGGTTCAGCTCAAAAAACTGAATCTCGAGCAAATGACTTCGCTCAGCTATCAACTGCAGTCGCTCGGGCAAGGCATGAAGTTGATGGGCATTGATATCGTACAAAGCGCCGGTCAAACCCATTACTACGACATGATCGCGCGCGTGGTGCAGTTCGCGTTGCCCGTTATCGGTGCCGGCGAACCCGATGTGGAGAGCAAAGGCGCCAAGAAGGGCCCGAAAAAACGGCCCGCGAAAGCCACTGAAGAGGAGACCCCGGAGTGAAATACTTTTGGGATTTGATGGGCTGGATCTGGTCTAAGAAAACTTTTTTTTTCGTAACCCTGGTTTCGGCGCTGCTTTTCTTCGTGTGGTTTTTTCCATTTGGCGATCTGTCGGATCTGGTGACCTCCACCGTGGCCCGCTCCACCAACAACAAAATTTATCTACAATTTGAGACTCTGGATTTGAATCTGCTGCCCACTCCGGCCATCTCAGGCCACGGGATTTCGCTTGAGACGCCGGCTTTTCCGCCAGTGGAGGCCAAGTGGATGAAGCTTTCGCCCTCGTGGCTGAGCATTGTTATGAACCTGTGGACCATTAAAAAAGCCAGCTCGGGCGACCCCGAAGCGAGCGCCAAAATGATGTCGCGCTTAGGTATCACGGTTTTCGCGCAAGGGCTTCTGGGTGCGGAGGTGGAAGCTAAAATCCGGCCCGGTAGCGGCGGCGATCAAGGCAGTGAGCGTTCTAAAGTATCTTTGTTTGTTGAGCATCTCAATTTGAGCGAATTTCAAAAATGGAGCGATCTTCCGCTCAAAATGCAGGGCCAGGCGACGCTCGATACCAACGTGCAATTCACGCCCTCGCTGACCGAGCAGCCCGAGCAGCCCGAGGGCGAAATCGATCTGCGCTTCAGCAAATTCAGTATGAACGCCGGCACCGTGATGGTTCCTTTTGAGGGCGCGTCCATGCCGATCAGCTTGCCCAGTTTAACTTTGGCCAACGTGGTGCTGCGCGGAAAACTCGCGGGTGGCAAATTTTCCATTGATGAAGGCACCTTTGGTCAAAGCAAAGATCCGATAAACGGACGCATCAAAGGCCAGATCGCGCTTAAATTCGTCAATGACGGGATGCAAGTTCAGCCTCAATTCGGTCCCTACAATTTGAATGTGGATTTGCACACTTCCAAAACGGTGGACAAAGAAATCGGCTTTGCGTTTTTGCTTTTTGACTCAGCCAAGAGTTCCACCCCGACTGGCTCGCACTACCTCTTTTCCGCGTCCGGACAGGGTTTTGGCCCGCCGCCCTCTATAGTTCGTTTGAATTCTTTTTAAGACCGACCCCATGCACTGGGCTTGACTTCACCCCAGTTGAGGATATCTAGTTTGTAGCCTCAATTCATTTTTTTACTTATGGAGGGATTATGTCAGGCGTGAATAAAGTTATTGTAGTGGGCCGTTTGGGTGCGGATCCTGAGCTCAAAACGATCACCGGCGGCAACAATGTCGCGCGCTTGTCGATTGCCACCAGTGAAAATTGGACCGACAAACAGGGGCAAAAACAGGAGCGCACCGAATGGCACCGGGTCGTGGTGTGGGGCAAGTTGGCCGAGCTCTGCGGCAAATATTTAGTCAAGGGCCGCCAGTGTTATGTCGAAGGCCGCCTGCAAACCCGCTCGTGGGAAGATCCCCAGGGTCAGAAGCGCTATACCACTGAAATCGTAGCGAATACGGTGCAGTTTTTGGGCGGTGGCTCACCGTCCGCTTCCAGCGGTCAAGCCGGTAACGAATTCCCGACTCAGGAGTTTGGTCCGGAACCAGCGTTTGATAACTCCGACGAGATTCCTTTTTAAATTGGACATTCTCTCGCAATCCCTTTTAACCTTAAGGGATGCGTGCGATGTGGCTACTCATTCCATTTATACTCGGCTGCTCGGTTTATCAATCCGACGGCCGCAAGTTTGTTGAATCGCAAGGACTTCAGTGGGCCGGCTATTCGGCTCTGGCGAATTTGCAAACTTGCGATCATGAATTCTCCCGTCCAGCTTGGCTGATAATCGAAAGCAATCCCCGCGCGGATCTTTATGTTTATGAGGGTGATGGTTATCAAATGCGGGTGCAGCCCGTGCAAGACGAGACATTTAGTTGTTATTATCGCTTTGCTTCGGCCCAGGAACTCTACGAAAAGACATCCGACGCCGTGGCTTTGACGTTGGCAAAATTGGACTTATCGAACTCATTACCTAAGACTAGGTAATCCTCCCAAGTTTGCATTCCGATTCAGAAATACCCTAAACTGAAGGTACGCTTTGCCGGGAGTCGACATCCATGATGCGCAATCTCTATATCGTTTTAGTTTGGTCTTTGATACTCACTTTTCACAGCGTCTTTTCGTTTGCGGCCGAGGTCACCAAAGTGAAAGGCGGCAGCGCACTGATCGATCTGAAGGGTGACTCCGCCTCTGCCGGCGATCAGTTTTTCGCCCTGAGTTCGGACGGCAAAAAGCGCGGCATTTTGCAAATTACCAAAGTTAAGGGCGACAAAGCCATCGCTAAGATCACCAAGGGTAAGGCCGAAGCCGGCATGACTCTGCAAGCTCGAAGTGGCGGAGGCGGCAACGCCTCCAAAGGCCGCAGCAAACACACCGCCCAACCGACCGGCAGGTCTTATTGGGGCGGCGTTTTGGGCCTGGCGATGGACAGCATGAAGGTGCGCGTGACGAACCCCATCACCAAGGTCGCGGCCGATGCCGCCTTGTCCGGGACATCGTTCAGCGCCAAGGGTCTGTTTGATTACGAACTATTTCCGCAAATCTGGTTTCGCGGTCTTGGCGGTCTCGAGAGTTTTAGTGCAAGAGGCTCTTCCATCTGCGGCACCTCCGGCACCGATGCATGTAACGCCAGCATCTATTATATCGCCGCCGATTTTCTCGGTCGCTACGTGTTCAGCGAAGGCAATTATCGCCCATGGCTAGGCGGCGGCATGAGCTTGATGTTCCCCGCTTCCAAATCCGCCTCGGCCCTCGACTCCGGCAGTATTAGCAACACCAGTGTGATCTTAATTAGCGGCGGACTGGATTGGTTTCTTTCACCGACGATGTACATTCCCATCAGCATCGAATACGGACTCTTGCCAAAGTCCAACGAGGTGGAAGCTTCCTGGATTGAAGTGCGCGCCGGTCTAGCGGTTCCGTTCTAAAGCATTTTCACTACCCAAGCCATGGCCCAGTCAGCGTCAGCTTAAAGGGCAACGCCTGCGAGGCCTGCTGGACTAGACCACCCGCGCTCAGGCTGACCACAAATGCCTCCGTATTGACAGCGCTTGGCTCAAGCGGCTGGCACAAACTGAAATCTTAGTCAAAGAGATGGGGCAGCTCAAAGGTACCGCCATGAAAATAGGCCAAACAATTTCTATGTATGGCGAACACTTTTTGCCCAAGGAAGTGAATGCTCTGCTTAAGACTCTGCAACAAAATTCACCGCCTGTCGACTGAACGGCGATCGAAATCGGACTAAGGCTTTGTGAAATGTCGTATCCGTCGGTATCCACGACTCACGCATGAGTAATCCGAGTAACCCCAATCACACCCTTAAGTTTACTCAAATCCCCCATGACTTCCGACAATTGTCGAGTATCACGAATGCTCACATCAAAAGTGCAAATGCCTTTTAAGTCCTTGGTGGTGCGCGCCTGGGCATTGAGAATGTTGATTGCGTGCGTGGCAAAAACCTCACTCATACTCTTGAGCAAGCCGGGAGTGTCATGACTTAAGACTCGAATCGAAACCGTGCGGCCAGTGTCGGGGGCCTGGGAACCGCTCCACTCGACATCCATGCGCCGCGCCTGATCGAGTTCAAAAGTTTTGGAACAGTCCGCGCGGTGAATGACCAAGCCGCGACCCAAGGTGATAAAGCCCAAAATGGAATCGCCCGGAATAGGGTTGCAACATTTGGCAAAACGCACCAGCACGTCGTTAAGTCCGTCCACGCGAATCAGCGAAGCCGTTTGTTTTTTCTTACCGATCGCTGCCTGAAAAGCTTTTTTGATATAGCCGTCTTCTTTGGGCGCCTCTTTACCGGTCGGCACTTCAATCTTCAAACCGGCCATGACTATCGCCGGGGTGATCGCGCCGTAGCCAACTTTGACAAAGACATCCTCGGCATTGCCGCAGCCCTGATCGCGGGCAAAAGTTTCAAACTCCGGCTTTTCGAGGGCCCGTTGAATGCTCATGCCGGCTTTGCGGAAATACTTGTCGAGCATTTCTTTGCCCAGATCGTAAGCGCGTTTGCGTTCTTCGGTTTTTACAAATTGGCGAATCTTAGACTTGGCGCGGGTGGTGATACAACTCTTGAGCCAATCCTTTGAAGGCTGTTGGGTTTTCGAAGTGATGACTTCGATGGTGTCGCCGCTCTTCAAACGGTGTTTGATCGAAACCATTTTGCCGTTCACCCGCGCCGAGACAATGCGGTTGCCGACATCGGTGTGCACCGAAAAGGCGAAATCGATCGGGGTTGCGCCCTCGGGAAATTCTTTGACGTCGCCCTTGGGCGTAAACACGTAGATCTCATTGTCAAAGAGATCGGTCTTAAAATTTTCGAGCAGCTCATCGGGATTGGTAGTGGTTTGGTGTTCGCGGATCAGTTCGCGCAGGCCGTTGAAGCGTTTGAGATTTTCTTGATCAACATCGCCCTCGTCGGAAGTTTCCTTGTACTGCCAGTGAGCGGCAATGCCTTTCTCGGCGATCAAATGCATCTCATAGGTACGAATTTGAATTTCAATACGCTCGGCTCCGGGACCGATCACGGTGGTGTGGAGCGACTGGTAGCTATTGTTCTTCGGCATGGCGATAAAGTCTTTAAAACGGCCCGGAATCGGTTTCCACAGGGAGTGGACCAATCCTAAAACCTCATAGCACTCGGCGACGCTATTGACGTTCACGCGAAAAGCCAGCACATCAAACACTTGCTCATAATCGATACTGCGCGTGTGCATCTTTCGATAAATAGACCAAAGGTGTTTAGGTCGGCCGGCCACTTCGAATTTGATCAGCGTGCGCTTATCCAGCTCGACATTGAGAATTTTTTTTACATCCTCTATGTACTTTTCCCGCTCACGTTTTTTCTTGGCTACTTTTTGCGCCAGCGAGTAATACACTTCCGGAAAAACATAGCGAAAAGACAAGTCTTCGAGTTCAATTTTGATCGCGTTGATGCCGAGTCGGGTCGCGAGCGGCGCGTAGATATCCAGCGTCTCCGAGGCGATGCGCGCCTGTTTGTCGGGCGGCATATGATTGAGCGTGCGCATATTGTGCAAACGGTCCGCGAGTTTCACTAACACCACGCGCACGTCCTTACCCATGGCCACGATCATTTTGCGTATATTCTCGCCCTGCTTTTCGTGGGTGTTGCGAAATTTCATCAACGATATTTTGGTCACACCGTCGACCAAGCGGGCGACGGTCGGTCCAAAATTCTTTTCAATATCCGGCAGCGTAACTTGGGTGTCTTCGACAGTATCATGGAGCAAGCCCGTGGCGATCGAAGCCAAATCGAGATGCAGCTCCGCAAGGATCGCGGCTACGCCCAGCGGATGAATGATGTAGGGGTCACCACTGCGACGGATTTGCCCGGAGTGGGCTTTTTCCGAAAACTCATAGGCCTTTTGAATTAGACTTAAGTCGGCATTGGGAAAATAAACACGAATGCGTTCAAAAAGCTCATCGAGACTTTGTGGGCTAGTGTCAGTGGGTCTAAGTTCAATAGCGGACTCGCTCATCGCTCCGCTTTCGCTTTTTGGACCATCACAATCATTTGAATATCACCTTAAGTATTACACGGAAGATTCCGGCGTGAACTCGAGAGGAAAATCCAAAAATTTAGCGCGAAAGATCGCTTTGTACCTGCTGGTCTGGAGTCAAACCTTCGGGATCCGTTGTATCAAAGTAAACCGCGCCCGCCGCCACTTCACGTAGGGCATTGACCACATGTTTATTATTGCGTCCCGGAGCCAGGCATTCATCGCCCTTCATCAATTGCTTGGTGCGTTTTGCCACAAGCAAAACTAAGGCGAAACGGTTATGGACCTTGTCCAAACAATCTTCAACTGTGATTCGTGCCAAGCGCAACTCCTCGTTCAACCAGACAATGAACTGAATTTGTTACCTTATTGATTTTTCTCTAATTTTTCAATGATTTTTCGCAGTTGGCCGTAGGCAGAGTCAAAATCATCGTTGATAATGATGTGGTGAAAGTCGCACGCCTGGGCCAGCTCGAGCTCGGCACTTTTCAGTCGCCGAGCCAGATCCTCGTGATCGGTGATTCCCCGCTTGATAAACCTATTTCGCAACGCATCAATTGCGGGCGGCTGAATGAAAACGGAGACCGCAGTGGCGAATTCACGCATCACGGTCTTAGCGCCTTGAACGTTGATGTCGACCACCAAGATCTTGCTGCGCGTGTGCGCCGTCTGAATTTGATCGCGACCCACGCCGTAGTGGCGACCGTGGACCAGGGCCCATTCGATAAAAAAGCCTTGGGCGATCAGCTCTTTGAAACGCTCTTCGCTGATGAAATGGTACGGATGCCCCTCGGATTCTCCCGCGCGCATGGGGCGCGCGGTGTAAGTGACTATATCCTCAAGAACGGAGAAATCCACCAGGGCCCGCTCAATGAGAGTGGACTTGCCAACGGCGGTGGGACCGATAATCAAAAGCAATTTAGGATCCGCGGTGTTCATTCAATATTTTGCACCTGCTCGCGGAATTTTTCGATTACGGATTTGGCTTGCACCACCACCTGAGTGAGCGCGGCCAATTGCGCTTTGGAACCGATGGTGTTCACCTCGCGCAGTAACTCCTGGCAATAGAAATCCAGTTTCTTGCCCTTGGCCTCACCGTCATCAATCAGGTCGCGGCAAGCCCTGATGTGTTCGGTGAGCCTTACGATCTCCTCGCGTACATCCATTTTGTCGATCATTAGCGCTGTTTCCAAGGCCAATTTCGCGGCGTCCAGGTGTTCGGTTGCCAGCGTCGACAGTCTGGACTTGAGTCGCTGCTCAAGGCCAGCCATCGATTCCGCGCGCCCGCCCTCCATGCTTTTGGTGGCTGCCTCAAGATCTTTCAGTTGTGCGAGAAGCTCGTTTTGCAACATACCCCCTTCGCGGGCGCGAAATTCCTGACACTTGTCCGCGGCTTTGCGCAACTGAGTTTCGACAAATTTCAACTCGCCGGGGAGCAGGCTCAAACGGTCCTGATGTTCCATCACGAATGGCATTTGCAAAATGTCGCGCAACGAAAGGTCCTGGCTCACCTTTAATTCTTTTGCTAACTTTTTGAGTTGCACGCTCCAATGGCGCGCATTTTTTTCGCGAATATGTACGGTTTGCATACGCACTTCGGCGCCGGGTCGGCGGTGCACGTAGACATCGACTGTGCCACGCTCCCAGCCACTAAACACACGGCGCAGATCATTTTCGAACGGCGAGTATTCTTTGGGAAGGTGGAAGCGCACTTCGAGAAAACGGCCATTAACGGACTTGACGTGGACTTCGACTTCCAGCTGGCGGTTTTTACTTTGGCTCGTACCGTAACCCGTCATACTGCGCATCGACTCACCTCTCGGCTATGATGGAGATTTTAGCGGTGTCTGTCAAGAAAGCGCAGGCCTCGGATTCAGGGTTGTCTACGCCGAGCCAGCGAATCCGTTGATCGCGCTTAAACCAAGTTTTTTGTTTTTTCGCGAGCTGCATGGTTTTTTCGACGATCAGGGGCGCGAGCTGAATCTCGGCCAAGCTTCCGTCTAAAAATATTCCGCATTCGCGGTAGCCGATGCTCTTGAGTGCCGGCCAAGTCCCGAAGCCCTCCGCGCGCAGTGCCCGGACCTCATCGAGCATTCCTCGTCGCAACATTTCTTGCGTTCGCTGCACGATGCGCGGAAGCAGCCACTCCCGCGAGGGCGCGAGACCAAGCTTGAAAAGCGGATATGGAAATTCGATCACCGGCATTCCGGCGCGCAGTTCGCTCACTTTTTTACCGCTGTCTTGGATAATGACTAGGGCTCGCAGAATCCGATAGGAGTCATTGGGACTCAAGACTTCGGCATGGACCGGATCGAGATTCTGCAGACGCGAGTACATTGACGGCAGCCCCTCAGAAGCAAGTTCGGCCCGCAATTTTTTTTCAATCTCAGGATCGGGTTTAACCACATCGTACATGCCCTTTTCGAGGGCCTGGATATAAAATCCGCTGCCACCCACACCGATCACCGGGGCCGACCGCAGTTCGCGTTCGAGCACCTCAAGCGCCATACGGCGAAAATCACCGGCGGTGAATTCCGCGCCGGGTTCTAAAACATCGAACAGGAAATGGGGAACCCGGGCCCGCTCCTGAAGCGACGGTTTGGCAGTGCCAATGTCGAGACGCCGATAGGCTTGTAAACTATCACAGTTTAATATCGCGGCCTTATATTTTTCCGCTAGGCGCAAACCCAGCGCCGATTTTCCGGCGCCGGTCGGACCCACCACCAGGATAAACGGATAGTACTTAGACAATGCGGCCAAACTCCCGGTCGATGTCGGCCAATCGGCGCTTGCTAAACACCGGGCGTCCATGCGGACAAAAGCTGGAGAGCGGATATTGATCCATCTGCTGAAGCAGGCTTTGCATCTCGCCTGCACTCAGAGCTTGTCCTGCGCGCACCACCGAATGGCAAGCCATCGAAGCCAAGATATCGCCCACCGCCTTTTCCCACGCCAACTCACCGATCGAATTCGCCATTTCATAGGCCAATTTATGAAGCGCTTCGCTCACCGCTGCTTCTTTGACGATTACGGGGATCGCTTGCACCGCTATGCTTTCAGGCCCCATCTGCTCAAGGCTCACTCCGAGCTTAGAAATAGCTTCGCGGTGGGCGAGCAGGGTTTCAATTTCTTCACGCGGAAAATCGAAGACCAAGGGCATCAACAGATTTTGCACTTCAATATTTCCGTTTTTGAAACTCTCCATCAAACGTTCGAACACTACGCGCTCGTGCGCCGCATGTTGATCCACTAAATAAAGCGCTTCCGCGGTCTGCGCCACAATGTATGTGTGGTTGAGTTGTCCGATGACTTGCAAGTCCCCCCAGCGGAAAACCTCTAAAGTGCCGCGAACGGGCTCGAGCACCTCACGCACCTGTGCTACGGCAAAAGACTTGGTGGCATATTGCGTGCGTTCGAACTCGCGCCCTTCAAATTTAAAATTGTCGGAATCGGTGGGAGTCGCCGGTGCTGCAGCACGAACCGCGGGCACAAAATCTTCCTGTTGCTTGAGCCACGGCGATTTTTCTAAAACCGCGCGAACCGCCCGGCACGTTACGCGAAACGCCAGTTGCGGGTCGCGAAATTTCACCTGCGACTTAGCCGGGTGAACATTCACGTCCACGTCCTCAGGTGACAGGAACAATCGCACCACAGCCGCTGGATACTCACCATGCATCAGTAGATTGCGATAGGCTTCCATGACCGCCGCGCCCAGACTGCGATCTTGTACCCATCGGTTCTGTACGAAAAACCACATATTGCGATTGAGCTTGCCGACGTTTTTGGGCGAACTGACCAAGACCTCAGCGCGCAAGCCGTCGCATTCATAGACGCCTTCGAACAATTCAGAATTCTCCAACACCAATTGACCCCGCGCCTTGAAGCTCTGCTGAGCCGGCCAATGAAAGAGCAGTTCACCTTTGGAGCGCACACTGAAACCGACACTCTCATGCGCTAGAGCCAGCGCCTTGAGGGTATTTTTAATCTGCCCATTCTCAGCGGCATCTGATTTTAAAAATTTAAGGCGCGCGGGGACGTTGCCGAAAAGTTCGGTCACGCGCACTTCGCAGCCCTCCAACGCCGAGAGCGGAGCCGGCGATCCGGCTTGGCCAAAATGATTTTGCAGACGGTAACCCTGGTCCGAGCCGCGCGCGCGCGCCGTTAGCGTCAGTTGGCTGACGGCCGCCACACTCGCCAAAGCTTCGCCGCGAAAACCGAAACTGTTTAGTTTAAAGAGATCCTCGCTGTGGGTGATTTTACTCGTGGCATGGCGGTGAATCGCCAACTGCAGATCCTCATGCGTCATGCCGAGGCCGTTGTCGATCACCAAAAGCTGGCGTCCCCCCGCTTCGAAAGTCACATCGATTTGACTGGCTTGCGCGTCGAGACTGTTTTCCACCAGTTCCTTCACCAGATTCGCGGGGCGCTCGAGCACCTCACCCGCGGCAATTTGATCAATGACATGGGATGCGAGAACTTGAATTTTCACGTTCAATACTCCGTTTGAAAACTGCCGATATAGGCAAAATATCGGCTCTTCTCGTAATAATATTTTACATCCAGCTTCATCGCATATTTGCCCAAGCGCTGGGTCACGCCGGCGTCAAACGCCGCGCCAATACGCACCTCTTGCGAATCAAAAACCGATTTTTTGATAGTCACTTTGTAGTTGGTGTAAACTAGCATCACACCTAGCCCATAGGTGATCATGGTGGTTTTCCACTCGTAGAGCGGCAACACGGCCAGTAAATCAGTGAAAATCAAAAAGCCTTTGGGCGCCGAGTCGGCGAAATACGTGTAGTATTTCGGACTCTGCATGGATGCCCAAATATTCAAATCCAACGGCGGTCCATCGAACAACGTCCCTGGCCCGCTCATACGCAGGCCGTACATCAAGATCTGATCTGAATACTGATGGCCTGAGAATTTCTCAGTGAACCCAACCATCGAGATGGCCGCGCCAATGTAGCGTTTAAAATATAGCGGATCTTTGCTGTCGGACTCGTCGTCCTCGTCCTTCTTGCCTTTATTCCTCGCGTGGCTTTTGGCTTTGACTTTTTCTTTGGGTTTTTCTTTGGGTTTTTCCTTCGGAGCTTCCGCTTCTTTGGCCTTCTCCGGCTCAGTCACCTTGGCCGCCTCTTTAGGGTCGTCAGGCTGCTTTTCTTTCCCCGATTTGATTTTCAACATGTGAATGTCGGTGTCGACCATGTAGCCGGATTTGGCTTTATAGCGCACGAAATGAAAAAATCCCAAACCGCCGCCGCCCTGGATGGCTTTTTTGGTGACCCAAATTTTAGCATGAAAAGGGAGATAGTCGACAACAGGGGAATCAAAATCGGGCTTGCTATAAACCGAGCCGCCATCGGTAATTACAGTGGCCTTGGTCCAATTAGAAGAACTGACTATGGCTTCTGGTGACTGCGCATTAACGCTAAATCCCGCGCAGACCCCAAACCCGATAGAGAGCTTCAAAAACAATGTGCGAAGACATTTTGCTCTGCCCCACTCGGCGGTCTTCAAACACGATGGGAACTTCTTTGCTGCGAAAACCAAGTTTTAACGCCCTATACTTTAATTCAATCTGAAAACTATATCCTTCCGAGCGCACGGAATCCAAGCCCAACTTTAATAATGTGGCGGCCTTCCACGCGTTAAACCCGCCGGTCCAATCGCGCACTTGGTAACGCAAAATTTGACGCGTGTAAAAAGACCCGCCGCGACTGATCAATTTGCGACCGAAGCCCCAATTGACGGTTCGCCCGCCGGGCACCCAGCGCGATCCCATCACAAAATCAAATTCAGGCAATGCCTCGAGCAGCCGCTTAAGATCTTCAGGACGATGGGAAAAATCGGCATCCATCTGGGCTATCATGCCGTAACCCTTT
The DNA here is from genome assembly GCA_025354795.1 of Pseudobdellovibrionaceae bacterium. Lineage (GTDB taxonomy): Bacteria > Bdellovibrionota > Bdellovibrionia > Bdellovibrionales > UBA1609 > JALHOQ01. Next base: position 45,961 of record JANXMF010000075.1, on the reverse strand, counting down.
TCGAGCCCCCATCTGAAACCCGCGAGATAGGCTTTGCCCAAGCCCTCTTTGCCCTGGCGCGAGAGCAAATGGATTTTCGTATTGTTGGCGCTAAGCTTGCGCACCACATCGCCGGTTCCGTCGGGTGAATTGTCATCCACTACAAGGATCTCGACATCAGGCGTCGTTTGCAAAATCGCAGGCACGAGTGCCGCAATGTTTTCGCTTTCGTTGTAAGTGGGAATCACGATGAGAGTTTGCATGACCTCAAAAGTCTATCACGGGGACTTGGACTGCGGCAACGAAGATCGTCGTGCCATGATCTGCATCTCAATCGCCTTTTTTTCATTTTGGCGAATGCCCTTTTGCACTCTCAGCAGCGGCGACTTGGTCAGCCAAAATTCAGGATTCTCGACCTGCTCATTGAAAAACTCACGCACGCGCAAAGAAGCCAAGGCCTGCGATTTTTTATAAAGGATCGGATCAAAACCACACATTTTGCATTTGATGGCCGTGCGCCAGCGGGCATACACAAAAAACTCGGAGCCGACGATAAATAAACAAAATATGACTAGTCCGCGGGGATCGGGCTCGCCCCAAACCGTGTATGCCAAGCTGGTCGAAAACAAGATCGCGCCCACGACATTGGTCACGTCGACATGTTTTTTGACGTAAACCCGACGCAAAACCTTACAAAATGCACAATATCGCCGGTCATGTAGTCGAGAAAATAGAGCCATAGTCTTATTCTACTCTCTGGCGCTTTTTCCGAAAGGCGAGTTTTGATAGAATAAATAGAGTCCTCTTGGATGGGCTCTAAGGAGCATTTCATGCCTAAATTTGTTTGCCTCGGGATCGCTTTGGCGCTACTTTCAAGCTCGGCCTTTGTCTGGGCGGAAGAAGACGGCTCGTTTACTAATTACGAAGCGATCATCAAAGACCTCAAAACTTCCGCCAATGAAACTCCGCTCACTGTGCCTACCAAAGACTATGATTGGGAAGATGTTGCCATTCACGCTGGTGCCGCGGTGGCCGGCTCTTGGGTCGCGGTGAACGGACCCGATCAAGCGGGAGGCTCGGGTCTGCTTAAAGGTATCGAAGTCAATTTCGGCATTAATCTTTTCAGTAAATCGGTGATCGCAGAAGGTGCCTATCTCAATTTTGCCGAAGAAAATTTAAATCCCCAGTTAAAAACCGATCTTAAGGAATTTGAATTACGCCTAGTCTATTGCACTCGCCTTCAGGATGATGTGCACCTGCGCCTTGGGGCGGGCCTAGCGGCGCGCTACCTGACGGTGGACTCTTACGCCAATAGTCATTGGTCGACAACTCAGTACACTAGCCCTTCTTCGGTGTTTCTCCTCGGCGTTGAACGCAAAATCTCTAAGATTTTGACGTTCGGGCCTGAGATTTCCTATCGCGCGGCGATTGGTTCGGATACATTCGATAGATCGTCGGTGGACGGGAGCTTGCGCTTAAACGCCACCTTCTAAACCTCGAGAGCGGCACACATGATGAAGATCAACTGGGACCAGCTGCGCACCAAACTTCGCGAAGACATCGTGATCCTGCCACATTTTTTTAGAAATCCAATCCAAACCATGCGCGCTCTTCCCGACTGGGAATGGCCCACCATCGTGGTTCTGCAGGCGGCGTTTGCGGCCGCGATTTCGACCCTCGCCAATTTGGTGGCGCGGGATTTTGTAGCGGTCATAACGGGTTTGATCCTCGCTCCGATCACCAATTACATTCTACTCGCGGTCGCCGCAGGATTTTTTTACTACATTTTTGATTTGTTTTTCAGGATCTCCGTTTCTTACCGCCAGATTTATATCATTTTGTTGTTCGCGACTATCCCGCTACTGATCTTGAGTGTCGCGGCCATTGTGGTACCGCCGCTGATGCTTTTGGGGAGCGCCACCGCTCTACTACTTTTGTTTGTAGGCTTCGTGGACAGATTGCGAGCGCCGGTTAAACCGCTGCGCAATATATTGCTAGGGCTGATGGCGATTCACGTGCTTTATTGGGGTTTCCAACAAGTTCAGACCTCGACGAAGCACAAGACCTTGCGGCAAAAAGCCACGCCGGAGTCGCTGGATATTTTGGAGAAGGAATTGAATACTGAGGACTAGAGGTTTCTAGCGCGTTGGGATGATTAAACCCCTGTCGAACCAAATCCGCCTTCAGCTCGCGACGTCGAGGACAAATCCGTCGCCTCACTGATCTCCGCCCGAATCACCGGACAAATCACCAGCTGTGCGATGCGCTCTTGATCTTGAATGGTCACGGCCTCTTGACCCCAATTCACCAAAATAATCTTAAGCTCCCCGCGATAGTCTGCGTCCACGGTACCCGGTGCATTCACCAGCCCAATGCCCTTTTTGATTGCCAGGCCACTGCGTGCGCGCACTTGCATCTCGTAGCCCGCTGGAAATTCCACACTTAAGCCGGTGGGAATCAAAGCCCGTTGCATCGGCTCAAGAATCAAGATTTCATCCAAGCAAGCGCGCACATCCATGCCCGAAGAGCCTTCGGTGGCATAGCTCGGAAGCTCACCTTTAAAATTTGATAACCGTTTGAAACGCACATTCACCGACGAGCGCGAATTACCCAAAGTGTCGCTCACCATTTTCTCAACTTGTCTCGCGATGCCGCGCACTTGGTCTTCCAAATGCGAACGCTCGCCCAACTTTTCTTCGACCATCGCGCCCACCGCGCGGCCGATTTCCTGCATCGATTTTTTAAGCTGGCTAATTTCCACTTTTGCCTCCCCACACATTTAGAAGTTTGAGCGCCTCAGCGGGCTGCAAATCGCCCATAATCATAAGCGACATCTCGTCGATATTGAAGTACTTGCGCACGTAATCACGGGTCGAGCGCACGCTGACTTCGTCGATGTCCTGAATCACTTCGTCAATCGGACGATACTGACCAAAAACCATTTCGTTGATACCAAGCGAATTCATGCGGTTTTCCATGTCCTCCGCGCCCAGCAAAATTTGGCCCTTCACTTGAGTTTTAAACGTAGCCAAATCGCTCGCCTTTACACCTTGATCGACAAATTTGTGCAGTTCGGCTTTCATGATTTTCAAAACCTGCGCGGCATTCTTCGCTGCCGTTCCAGCATAGGTGAGAAAAAGGCCTGAGTCGACAAACGACTGCAAATAACTGTAGACCGAGTAGACCAAGCCCTTGTCTTCGCGAATTTTCTGATAAAGACGCGAAGTCACTCCGCCGCCCAACAAGTCATTGACGACATAAGACTCAAACCGAAACTTAGATTTATAAGAGCACGAGGGCAGCCCCACCAAAAGATGCACCTGCTCGCTCGGGCGCGGAATGAATTCTTCGATATGGCGCACCCGCGGGACCTTACGTTTGAGCGTGCGATTGCGGCTCTTCAAACGGCCCAGGGACCTCTCGACCATCTCGGTGACCTGATCATGCTCGACAGGCCCGGCCACGCTCACAATGATGCGCGGACCGGTAAAATTGGCTTGATAGTGGCGCACCAGATCGGACCGCTTCAAGGCCGCAAGCGATTCCTCGGTACCCAGAATGGGAATGGCCAGGTCTTGGCCTGCAAAAACTTTTTCAAGGTAAACATCTAATATATACTCTTCCAGATTGTCTTTGCACATCTGGATTTCCTGCACGATGACTTCACGTTCCTTTTTAAAATCATCGAGGCCGAGAGTCGCGCCCGTGACCAAATCCATGACCACATCTAAACCGAGCGGCAAATGCTCTTTTAACGAGGTGGCGTGAAAGCAGGTGAACTCGCGAGTGGTGTAAGCATTGAGCTCCCCGCCCACCGCATCGAGCGCCTTGGCCAGCTCATACGACGAACGCTTGCGCGTGCCCTTGAAGACCAAATGTTCAAGGAAATGCGTAAGGCCAGCCTTGCTCTCCGGCTCATCGCGGGTTCCCACTTGCACAAAGACACCGACGCTGACTGCGCGGGTGAACGGATGGCTTTCTGTTACCACCCGCACACCGTTACTCAACGTCGTCTTTTGAAATATCGGCTTATAACTGTACGCTTTCACTACTGCTGCTGCGTGGGCGGCCCGAGTAAAGCTTTGCGCGAAAGTTTGATGCGGCCCGAGCGGTCAATGTCCAAAACTTTGACCTGAACCGTATCGCCCTCGTTGAGAACATCCGTCACGTTGCGAATGCGCTCATGCGCGATTTCCGAAATATGCAGTAAACCGCTGGTGTTTGGCAGCACTTCGACAAAGGCGCCAAAATCCATGATCTTCACGACCTTACCGCTATAGGTTTTGCCCACTTCGGCTTCGGCGCAAATTCCGTTAATGATCTCAATCGCTCGTTTGGTGGCCTTGGGATCCGCCGACGCGATATGAATCGTGCCGTCGTCTTCGATATCAATCTTAACTCCGGTCTCTTCAATAATGCTCTTGATCACTTTGCCGCCGGCACCGATCACTTCGCGCACTTTGTCCGGTTTAATACGGATGGTCTCGATGCGAGGAGCGAACTGTGAAATCTCACCGCGAGGCTGCGAAATCACCTTTTCCATTTCGTTCAAAATATGGTTACGGCCATCGTAAGCTTGCGCCAAGGCCTGTTCCATAATTTCAAAACTGATGCTGTCGATTTTGATATCCATCTGCAACGACGTCACACCTTTGCGAGTCCCGGCTACTTTAAAATCCATATCGCCTAGATGATCTTCATCGCCCAGAATGTCCGAAAGCACAGCCACTTTGCTGCCCTCTTTGATCAAACCCATCGCAATACCGGCGACGTTGCCTTTGATCGGGACACCCGCATCGAGCAATGCGATAGTACCGGAACAAACCGTACCCATGCTGGAAGAACCGTTGGACTCCAAAACTTCCGACACGATACGAATGGTGTACGGGAATTTTTCGAAATCCGGCAAGATTGCTTTAATCGCGCGTTCCGCCAAAAACCCATGACCGACTTCGCGCCGGCTCTGAGCGCCCACGCGGCCCACTTCACCAACCGAAAACGGCGGGAAATTGTAGTGCAGCATAAAACGCTTTTTGGTCAGGCCCGCAAGATCGTCAATGTATTGCTCATCGTCACCGGTACCGAGAGTCACCGTGCCCAGGACTTGCGTCTCGCCACGAGTGAAAAGCCCTGATCCATGCGCGCGCGGGAGCAAAGCCGCCTCACAAGCGATGTTACGAATATCGGTGGTCTTACGGCCGTCGATACGCACAGCTGTGTCGAGCACCAGATCGCGGCTTAGTTTGTACTTGGTATCTTCGATCAAGGTGCTGAGTTCTTTGCCGCGTTTGCCTTGCAATTTGTCATCGGTGATGGTGGCAACGAACTTCGCCTTAGCTTCGTTCTTCACCGCATCGTAAGCGTCATAGCGCTTATTTTTCTCGCGCATCTGCAGGGCTTCACGAATCTTGGGCTCCAAAAAGGCTTTCACTGGGCCGGAGAAGTCCGCATCGATGGTTGGCGGCGTGAATTTGCGCTTTTCCACATTGCCGACTTTGCCGCGCAGTTCATCTTGCATATCAAACATCGGCAACATCGACTTGTGCGCAAACTTGAGCGCGGCTAGCACGTCCGCTTCGGTGATAAACTTGGTTTCACCTTCCACCATCAAAATTCCGTTGCGAGTGCCCGCAACGATGATATCCATATCGGATTTTTCCAGATCCACAAGAGAAGGGTTGACCGTCAACTGGCCATTGATGCGCGCCACTTGCACGGCGGCGGTCGGGCCATTGAACGGAATATCGCTCAAATGAATCGCGGCCGATGCGCCGAGCGAAGCCAAAACGTCGATCGGGAAAGTGCCGTCATAGCTCAACGTGGTCGCGATGACTTGTGTCTCGTAACGATAGCCTTCGGGAAACGTCGGACGTAAGGGCCTGTCGATCAGCCGCGCAGTCAGCGTGGCATTGTTGGTCGGGCGACCTTCGCGTTTAAAATAACCGCCAGGGATTTTCCCGGTGGCATAGAATTTTTCTTGGTATTCGACCGTGAGCGGAAAGAAGTCGACGTCTTTAGGTTCACGCGCCGAAACGGCGGTGACCAAAACCATATTGTTTCCAGACGTGACCAGCACGGAACCGTCGGCTTGTTTCGCCAAGCGTCCGGTTTCAATTGTAATCGTACTTTCACCTACGCGGCCGGTGACCGTTTGTTTGTTATTCATGATTTATTTTATTTCCTTAAGCCTAAGCCATGGATGAGTTTTACGTAGCGTTGATTGTTGGTGCGCTTGAGGTACGCTAGAAGTTTGCGCCGACGGTTGACCATTTTCACCAGACCGCGCTGGGAGTTCACATCTTTTTTGTGATCTTTAAAGTGCCCAGTCAATTCTTGAATACGCGTGGTGATCAGCGCCACTTGCACTTCGCAAGAGCCCGTGTCGAGATCGGATAAGCGGAATTTTTTGATCACTTCTTCTTTGTCTGACTTGAGTAATGCCATCGCTTTTTGCCTCCAAAAAATTGGACCCTCGGGACGTTTGGCGTTCGTGCCTTTGAGTCGGATTAAGCCTTAGGTTTAGTAACAAGGGATGGCAAACGTCAAGTAAAGCCTTGATTTCAGATATGTTTTTAATGTACTCGCGCGCTGTTGAAAACTCGCCGGATCTTAACGCCCTGCCCAGGCTGAGCCGCTAAAATTGCGAGCAGATCGCCGTCGATCGAAATCACCTTGACGTGAATGGGCTTACCTTGCTCGTGAGCCTGCTTTTGTTCAAAAACCAAGCGATTGAGAAGATCCCGCGGCACCTGGCCATTGCTCACCAAACGCGCGTCTTTGGGGGTCGCGATCAACGATTTCCAGTTTGGGAGCGCCTGGCTCATGGGCACAAAAGCCGCGCCCAGAGCGGCTTCAGGGTCTTGCTCAAGACGCGCGATATCTAACGCATCGCTGACCGAAAAGGGACCCACGGTCAAACGTCGAAGTTCGTCCACCACACCGCCAACCCCCAAAGCCACACCCAGCATGTCGGCCCAGGTGCGCACAAAGCTTCCCTTCGAACAGCTGATCGTGAGCTGCGCCATCGTGGCACTTTGATCTTCCAGCCGCGCATCCCAAAACGCCATGTCTTTGAGCGGCAGCTCGATCGCCTCGCCACTGCGGCCATATTCGTAAAGCTTTTTGCCATCGACCTTTGCCGCCGAAAACAGCGGCACTGGCCAATGAAAATCCCCTTGCAGCTTCGTTACCTCAGCGGCAAGCGCCTCGGGCGAAAACGCGCACGGCGTTTCGCTCAAAATTTTGCCGGTTCGATCCAAGGTGTCGGTGGTAATACCCAACCGGAGCTTGAGCCAATAGGATTTGTTTTCCATCACCAAATAATCCGACAGTTTGGTGGCCTCGCCCAAGACCAGAATCATCAGTCCCGTGGCGAGCGGATCCAGCGTGCCGGTGTGACCAACACTTTTTTGTTTAAGCGCTTTGCGCACGCGATGAACCAGATCATGACTGGTGATGGAAGCGGGCTTGTCCACAAGCAATAATCCGTCGAGGTTTTGCAAAATCAATCTCCAAACTGCTTTGGTTTACGCATGTTTTCGAGCAAGACATCGATTTCGTCGCGCTCGGTGACTTTACCAAATTCGAATTTCAAAACCGGGCAAAATTTCATTTTCACATTCTTAGCCACATGCTTTTGGAAGACACCGCGCAGCCCAGCCAATTCCTCTTCGGCGCGGCGGGTGGCGCCTTCCTTCCCCACCAAGCGAAAAAACACCCGCGCATAGCGCAGATCGGGGCTGACTTCCACCGCGGTGATGGAGGCGTAGCACGGTAGCGGCGTGGTTAGCTCATGCAAAAGAAACTGCGCGAGCGATTCGAGCAGCTCGCGCTCGACTCGTTGTACCCGAGTAGACTTATCCATTTTTTACTAGAGCTCCCGCAACTGCTCTTCTTTAACGAAAGACTCGATGACGTCGCCCACTTTGATGTCGTTAAAGTTTTCGATGCCAATACCGCACTCAAACCCAGAAGTAACTTCTTTGACGTCGTCCTTAAAGCGTTTGAGACTGCCCACTTTGCCTTCGAAAATAATTTTTCCGTCACGCACCAAGCGCAATGAATAATTGCGCGCGATCTTGCCTTCGGTCACAAAACTGCCGGCAATCATGCCCATCTTCGGCACGGTGAAAGTGTTGCGAACTTCGGCGCGGCCCATGGCTTTTTCCACCACTTCGGGTGTGAGTAAGCCGGTAAGCGCTTTTTTGAGATCATCGACTAACTCGTAAATAATCGAGTAGGTCTTGATTTCAATGCCTTTTTCTTTAGCGATTCGCGTGGCGCCGCTATCGGGACGCACATTGAAGCCGACGATCACGCCCTTTGCCGTACTGGCTAGCAGCGCATCGGTTTCGGTAATGCCGCCCACTGCGGAGTGCACCAGTTTCAATTTCACTTCGGAGTTGCCGATCTTGTCGAGCATGCCTTTGACCGCCTCTAAGCTGCCGGCCACGTCCGCTTTTAAAACCAACGCCAACTCCTTAGCATCGCCAGATTTAACTCGGGCGAAAAGCTGATCGAGAGTCATTTTCGAATTGGGTGCCTCGTCTTTTTTGACTAAACCAATGCGCTGTTCGGCGATCTCGCGCGCGGCCACTTCATCGGTCACAATATCAAAACGGTCACCGGCCATGGGTGTCTCGGGCAAACCCAAAATTTCCACCGGCAGTCCGGGGCCAACTTCTTTGACAGTCACACCTTTGTCGTTGCTCATACTGCGCACCCGGCCTGAAACCTTACCTGCCACAATAGTCTGTCCCACTTTGATGGTGCCGTCTTGAACTAGCAGCGAAGCGATCACTCCGCGGCCTTTTTCCATCCGCGCTTCGATCACGATGCCCGTGGCCGAACGTTTGGGATCGGCTTTAAGCTCTTGAATTTCCGCGACCAAAATAATTTGCTCGAGAAGCTCTTTGATACCGTCGCCTTTGAGGGCCGATACGGGACAATAAATCGTCGTGCCGCCCCATTCCTCAGGAACCAATTCGAATTCAGTGAGCTGTTGCTTGATGCGATCGGGATTAGCCCCCGGTTTATCCATTTTATTGACCGCGACAATGATTGGCACCTTCGCCGCTTTGGCGTGATTGATGGCTTCTGCGGTCTGCGGCATCATGCCGTCGTCAGCCGCGACCACGATGATCGCGATATCCGTAACATTCGCACCACGCGCACGCATGGCGGTGAAAGCCTCATGGCCGGGAGTATCGATGAATGTTACTTTGTGGCCGTCATCGAGTGTCACCGAATAGGCACCGATATGTTGAGTAATGCCTCCGGCTTCACCTTGCGCCACGCGCGCTTTGCGAATCGAGTCCAGTAAAGTTGTTTTGCCGTGATCGACGTGTCCCATCACCGTCACCACGGGCGGGCGATGCACGCGCTCGGCATCGGCGGCGCCGGTGGAACTGGCGGAAATCAATTGAGCGACTGAGCGATGCACATTTTGCGCTTCCCAGCCAAATTCGGGCGCAATCAAGGCTACTGTGTCAAAATCCAGATCCGTATTCATCGCGGCCTGTACACCTTCAGCCATCAGCTTCTTCATCAGCACGGGCGCCTTAAGGCCCATCTCGTTGGCCAAAACTTGCAGCGTGATAGTGCCGTTCACCTTGACCACGCGCTTGTGCGCGGCGGGGGTGGTGAGTTGGGTCTTCTTGGCCTCACGGCCCATGATCGCTTTTTTCTTTTTCGGCTGAAAAATCACTTCGCGTTTGCGGAATTCAGTCGCGGTGAAGATCTTAACTTCTTCTTCGCGCGCGCCGCCGCCGCCGCCGCCGCCAGCCCCAGGACCTGGGCGTTTCTTATTTTTATCGTCTTTGACCTCGATTCGACCGGTGTGGACCGCAAACGGATCGGGAGTCACCATTGGCTCAGCGGAATAAAAGCCGGTGCGGATATTGCGCGGAGCTGTGCGTGACAAACGCGGACTTCCGGGAGAGGCGGCTGTTCCTGGCGCTCCGCCCGGTCCTTGAATATTCGTCACACGGCGTAGGTCCATCCGCCCAACGATATTGCGGCGCCGGTTGGGCTCTTCCCCTCGCGCCGCCAAAGTCTCGGGGCTGTCGGTCGCGGGCGCAACACCGGACTCTAGAACGCCTATGACGGTCGGATCAGATTCTTCAGTAGAATTTTCGGCGGCAGCGGCCGCAGCGGCTGCATTTTGGGCTTCTAAAGCGGCAGCTTCAAGCGCCTTGGCTTCAGCTTCGCCGGCCTTACGGCGAATCACCGTGGAACGAGCTTGCAGGGAAGGTCCCGATTCAGCTTCAATGGCCGCGGCCTTTTCCGACAAGACTTTTGCCGCCTGGGTCTTAGCCGTGGTCGGCTTGGTGACAGCCGTTTGCTTAGTGGCCACTTTGCTAACTACGGCTTTGCTGCCGCTCGCTTTCTTGGCCACAGTTGTGCTTTTCGTCGCTTTGGCTTTGCTAGCAGAGGCCGTCAAGCCAGCGGATTCGGTGTCACCCGCAGCTTTCTTGCGCACGGCTTTCTTTTTCGCCTTGGCGGCGTCATCTGCCGCCGTTTGCGTCGCCGCCTGCAGGCGTGTCTTGATTTCCGCCATCATTTGATCGTCGAGAGTGGCCATATGACTTCGCACCGGAAGCTTCCACTCGCGAATCTTATCCATCAGAACTAAAGTTTCGACGCCAATTTCTTTGGCAAACTCAAAGACTTTCAATTGATTCACTCAATCTCCTTCTTAGCGTTTAACTGTGCCATTTCCTCACGCAGGCGAGCATCGGCCTGGCTCTTCGCATCTTGTGAGGACTGGGCGGCCCGCGGGGCACCGATGTCCGCACCTTTAGCGGAAACCGTGGGCAATTTTTTGCCTTCGGCTTTGTATTGGGCAATCAGAGCATGAACATCATCGAGCAGTTTTTGTGCTTTCGGTTCTTCATCGTAACCCGGGATCGCCATAATGGCCGCGGCGTCGGCTTCGCCTAGCGCTTGGCAGCTAGAGAATCCTGACTGATAAATATTTTGCGCCATGGTTTCGTTCATGCCCGGAATGAGCATGAGATTCAAAATGGCCTGCGCAGTTTTGGAAGCCAGGTTCGCTTCCGACAAAATGTCGAGCTTCCAGTGCGTGAGCTTGGCAGCCAGACGCACGTTCTGGCCTTTTTTGCCGATCGCAAGACTAAGTTGAGTGTCGGGCACGACCACTTCCATTTCGCGATTGCCCTCGTCGACAAACACTTTAGAGATTTCAGCCGGCGCTAGGGCGTTACAAACAAAGCGCGCGACGTCGTCGTCGTATTTCACGATATCGATTTTTTCACCGCGCAACTCTTGCACGATGTTTTGCACGCGACTGCCCTTCATGCCGACGCATGCGCCGACTGGATCGACCGCGGCATCTTTGCTGCGCACGGCGATCTTGGCGCGCTGGCCCGGCTCACGCGCGGCCGCGACGATTTCCACAATACCATCGTAAATTTCAGGAACCTCCACTTCAAAAAGTTTCATCAGATAACGTTCATCCGCGCGCGACATGATGATCTGCGGACCGCGCAATGAAGCACGCACATCAGCGATATAGCCTTGTATGCGGTCGCCCGGTTTGTAAACTTCGCCCGGAATTTGTTCGCGTGGCGGAATGTAAGCCTCGGTGCGACCCAAATCCACCACGATAGCGCCACGTTCCACCCGGCGGGCGATGCCCGATGCGATTTCGCCTTTGCGCTGCTCGAATTCCGCGAAAATAATATCGCGCTCGGCCTCGCGGACTTTTTGCATGATGATTTGTTTTGCGGTCTGCGCGGCAATGCGGCCGAGGTCTCCGCCTTCGAGTTTGCGGCCGATGGAGTCGTTCAGCTGGGCTTCGGGATCAAGCACCAAGGCTTCGGTCAATTTGATTTCAACTTCTTCATCGATGAAGTCCTCGTCTTTCACCACTTCTTTGAATTCGAAGAGTTCAACTTCGCCGACTTCTTCGTTGTATTTGGCTTCGATCTCGCGATAGGTGCCAAATTTTTTGCGGGCCGCAAGCTCCATGCCATTTTCGATGGCTTCAATCACCACCGCACGGTCGATGCCTTTGTCTTTGCCGAGTTGCTCAATCAATCGGCCTAAATCGGTGAACATATTATTTTCTGCCACTTTTACCTCTTCTTATTACCGGGCTTTTTTGCCACGGCCTCAGCCAACAGGATGCAAGCCTTTTGCACATTCGCAAATTCCACATCAAACGGACCTTTTGCATTTTCAAAACTCAATCGCGTCTCTTCCACTGCCTTCAACTCGCCCTCATAGGGCTGAGTCACACGCTCGGCGCTCCAGTACTTCAAACGCACGCGCTTGCCGACCGCCTTCGCAAAATGCCACAATTGGGTCAGCTTGCGATCCAGACCTGGAGAAGAAACTTCCAAGTCGTAACGACCACCGGGAATGACGTCTTCAACGTCCAGGCGCAGGTTCAATCCACGCGACACATTGGCGCAGTCATCAATGCTCACGCCGCCTTCGGCTTTATCTATATATACACGCAGCGAGCGCGCGGGACCGTCGTGGAATTCTAGATCATATAACAAACAGCCTTCGCGCACAGCGACTTCTTCCGCAAATTGGCGAATCTGCACCAGTTGGCTGTCGGACAGCAATTCCACTCCCTGTTCAACTATATATAGATAAAAAAAAGAGGGCATTTCGGCCCTCTTTCGGGAACACAAATAACAGGATTTCCTTAGGGATGGCAAGTCTTTATAACTTAGGGTGCTGGAGGCTGCGGCACCAAAGTCAGTAGGACGGCATCGCCGCCATCGCGATAATATTTTGTGCGGCGTCCCACCTGCTGGAAGCCTAGAGATTCGTAGAGAGCCAAGGCCGCGTTGTTTTGCGCATGCACTTCAAGCCAAATGCCTTCGCTTGGAGACCTGCGTTCGAGCATGTAAGACATAAGAAACGCCATGTCGCCGCGGCGGTGACGCTCCGGATGAGTCGCCAGCACCGTGATTTCGCGATGCTTGTCATAAAGGCGAAACAACACGAAGGCGGCGAGCCCAAAACCGTCGACTTTTAGACCCACGCCCTGGCCGATTCCCAATTCATGTTTGAGCAGATCGCGGGTCCACTCTCCGCCGATAGGACCGGTGGCGTTCTGATAAACCTTTTCCATAATCGTCGCCAGTTCAGGCAAATGGCGCAAAGTTAGCACTTCAATTTCCGCAGAATCGTCGGTCACTAAATCTCCGCAATCAAATTTTTGACTTGATACTTGTTGAGCAAAACGTCGTACCAGTCCTTCAGGCGGCGGTCCACCTGGGCGCGGCCAAGCAATGTCTTAATATTTTCTTTTAAATTTTCAAACGGCAAACCGTCGAACTTGAGCGGATTTTCGTTATAATAGCGCTGGGCCTCGCTGTCGGTCACCGGCAGCACCGAGGATTGCGCCCGAAACTGCACAAATTTTTTCGCCTGAAGCTTGCGCTTAAGCCCGTCCTCAAGCTCATGTGGCGCCACCTCCAAGGTTTTCCATGCCCCGGTATTCTTAAGTGTTTTCAGCGCCTTCTTCTCGGCGTCTTTTACCTCGCCGGGGCCTAGCTGAATGACATTGAAGCTTTGCGCTTCCATGGCCACGACGGTTTCCAACAGGCTGTCTTGGGTGGCCTTGCTGAAGGCTTTCGAGTCGAGAGCCAGAAGCCGAAGTTCCTTCACCGGTGTCTTACTGTAAAGAACGGCTTCTAGCAAATTTTGCATTTGCACTTCGCGGCTAGTGACGACCCGGCCACGCACGACGCCAACGCCGGTTGAGATCAGCTCCGCCCGAGCTATGGTGGCGAGCAAGACAAGTGTGCATAAAATGTGTGTGGGCATAGGCAGATCATGCCAGAAAATGGCGAGGTGATTCAACAAAAAACCGGACCTTGCAAGCAAGGTCCGGTGCCCTAAGAACCAGAGGGCGGAACAAAATCCAAGTTCAGTTTAGAACATAAACTTTGCGTTGAGCTTGATCGTCCAGTAAGCAAGTTTTTCAAGCGGCGTCGTGTTGTCCGGCTTATAACCGTAGTAAGAGTAGTCACTACGACGAACCTGGCTGGTGCTCATGACGTTGAAGTTATAGTCCGCGCCGAGTCCAACTGCGAAACGTTCAGTCAATTCGAAGTCCGCGCCACCCAAGAGCCCGAAATCCACCGAGTTGGTGCTGACGGAATTGGTCGAATTGTTCGAATACGGATAGCCATAAACTCGGTCTTGATACTTACGCATTACGTACGAGATAGATGCACCGACATAAGGCTTCAGTCGTCCCTGCAACAAGTAATATTTGCCGGCGGCGGTCAGGTCGTTTTGCTCGAGCGTGCGATAGATCGGGTCGTCCCAATAAGTATCGACGTCGTGGCTGGAGTGTAAGTAAGAAAGTTCAATGCCGATGCGCTCGTCAATGATCGTGCCTACCGCTAAACCCATTGCGTAATTGCTCTTCACGTTGCCAGCCGCGTAGTTCATATTACCAAGCAAACCGGAGACGTAGTATTTTTGGGTAGACGGACCGCGCTCATCCTCGTGTTCACGTGCGGCCGTGATGCGAGCTTCGGGTTCATGCCGACGCTCCTCTTTGGGCTGGATGATTTCCACTTTTTCAATCGTCACCTGTGTGTTCTTCTCTTGCACAATGGAAGCCGGGGGCGGCGCCTGTTGTACAGGAGGAGGCGGTTGCGGCACACTTGCCGGGACCAGCACCACCTGAGGCTGTGAGTCTAATTTGTTGCCAAAAAGACGATCGGCGCGCGCACGCTCTTCTTGCAAGCGCGAGTCTTCAAGCTTTTCAACTATCTTTTGCTCGGTCTGCACTTCGGCTCCGAGGCGGGCTTTGCGCAGAGCCTCAGCGCGCGAGTCCGAAACCGGCGACGCTTCCACCACCGTGATCGGCTGCTGCACAGGCTGTTGCACTTGCTGCTGAGCCGACGCTGCCTGCGCTTGTGACGCGGTGTTGGCGTTGGTGTTGATGTTGATATTGACTTCACGGTTGGCGTCGTAATCGGCTTGCGCCACCGTGGCTGAGCGGCGGAGTGTTCCGTCGTTGTAGGCGTTGGCGTTGGCCGCCAATGCTGCGATCGCGAGAATTGCGACCAATTTACTGAACTTCATGTTCTACCCCTCTGGTAAAGGTTAACGAGTCATTCGTTACGGGTAGATCCCTAAGCAAGCCACGTGCCGAGTCCGCCAGGGGTGTAGGAAGTACATGTGTAATTTACTGAATTTGTAGGAAAATTGATGTCATTTGTAGGTAGATGGGCCGGGGCCCTTGGGCATCCATTTATTGTGTATCTTTCTGACAGAGAGTGTAAAAAGGTAAAGTCAGTAAGCTAGCTTTATATATATAGAGTAGCGTACCACCCGCCAAGAAAACGCAAACGCCCGACAAAATACCAACTACTATTTAAACCGTGCCCCCGACTTTTTCTTGAGTCCATGCCTACACTTTGGTTAACTCAGGCACTCTTTCAAGGCCTCTTGGTGGAATTGGTCGACGCGCTGGACTCAAAAGACTGTCGCCATTTTACCTGGGCTGTAAGTGGTTGGTTTGAATTTGAATTCAAAACGACTGGTAGAAAAAGAAAATAGATTGGTAGAAGGATCTACCGATCTTAAGCGCAGGATGCTTTGATCTTTCAAAATTTATAAGTGGCCCCATGGTGGAATTGGTAGACGCGCTGGACTCAGACGGTCGGTTTTAAGCCGACAAAATTTGAGTGCGTAGACTCGGGAAACTGAGGACGTAGAACCGCCCAAATTCGGTAGAGGCTTATCTGAAATTTTCAGATTGCTAATGCCGAGCCAAGCTCTGACGAGAAAATGTCAGTGAAGGTGTAGAGACTAGACGAGCGGGACCTAACGGTCGAAAGACAAACGGTTAAGGCATAGTCCAGACCACAAACTCTCGAAGTGAGAGACGGCGAAAGCCGGAGTGGTAAGAAAATCCAGTGTCCGCAAGGACGTGACTGTTCAAGTCAGTCTGGGGCCACCACTTCAATTTTGAAATCGTAGGATTTTGGATACGCTCGGCTTGGTAAGTGGCGTCACTGAGATCAATCCCGCCAACCGTCGTCCTTGATACCAATGTATTCGTCAGCGGCCTCATGTCGCCAAATGGAGTCCCTGGCCTAATTTTAGGTCGATTTCGGGGCGGTCATTTTTCAATAGCTACGAGTAAGGCGCAGATTCAAGAAATCCGGGCGGTACAAGCCAGCCCGCCTCCCTAAGGACTCGCGCCGTAGGCTTTTTTAAGGCGCTCTAGATCCAGCGCGCTTAACACGGACCCGGGCTCAATTAGTTTTTCCTGGCTCTTTGGTTCCATGGTGGAGCGGCCGTTTTTGGCGAACATCCATGCCGGATATATCATCAGTGATTTGAAATCGAAGTCGCCCAGACCGCTCACCTTCATAAATTCCGGGCTTAGCTTTTCAAAATTGTCCTTGTAGCGTTCATCAATGTTTTCAAAATGCACTTGCAGCGCTTCGTCGCGGTCGGTGCGGTTTTGCTCATGGATAAAACCAAGGGCGTGCATGATTTCGTGGGCGATCTCCCGCGGGCCGCAGTCCGCGCCTATAAACACAGGTTGTTTTCCTCCCACTTTACCGACATAGGATTTGCACTCCCCGTTCGCGTCGATAAAAACGATCGCGTCATCTTCATTACTATAAGGTACCAAGTGCACGGCCGTTCCGTCGAAAAAGGCGACGGCCTGGGCGACGCGCTCGGGCCGCACCACATCGGGTTGAATGTGGTAGGGCACCTTACCTTGGGGCCAAAGTTTGACCGGTAGCATTTCCACCAGGCCGGTGGGGGGAAGATCGGCCTTTAATGGCACGCCCGCCACCAGGTCGCCTTGCACCACCATCAAGCCGTCGACCAAATGGTAGGGCAAGACGCGGGCTCTAGATTTCGCTTGGGCCTCGGTGACCACCTGGGGCTCTTCGCGTACGGTGGGACGCAAGGTTTCCACTTTCACCGGTGGCCCAGGTTGAATGGGCATCACCGCCGCCGGCGGGGGCGGTGGCCTGGCGGTGACTGGGGGCCTGGCTTTGGTCGGGCGGGGTGTGTCCGTCTGGGGCGGTGGCGCATTCCGAAGCGCATACATAAAATAAATCAGACCACCGAGCACGGCCAAAAATACCAAGGTTCTCATTTATTTAGGATAGGAAAGTGGCGGCTGGATGTCCACCTCCAAGCCGATAACAATTTTTTTAATCCTCGCTTAAGAACGCTTTAATCCCCTTGCCGTAATCTTGGCTAACAGGAGGATTTATTATGCGTAAGAACTTCATACACAGTTTAACTTTAGGCTTGGGCCTGGGCGCCGGAGTTCTTTTGTTTAGCGGCGGACATTTGCAATGGCCGGCTCACTCGGATGCGGCGCCGATTTATAGTGAAAATGTCCCACCCGTGGTCACTCCCGGAATGGCGGATGTCAACAGCTTGAGTCAGGCGTTTATCTCGTTGACGGAAAAAGTTTCGCCTACGGTCGTCAATATTTATACCAAATCGGGCACCAAGATGCGCGCCGGAGGCGGCGGGGGCGGGTTCCCGCCGGGATTTGAAGAGCAGCTGCAACGGTATTTTGGGCCGTCATTTTCGCTTCCCGCGATGAAACAAGAGGCACTGGGTTCGGGTTTTGTGGTCAACGCGACGGATGGTTACATCGCCACCAACGCCCATGTAGTGCGGCTCGCGGGCAAGGTAGCCGATGAAATCATGGTGAAGTTTATCGGTGAGGAAGACGGCAAGGGCCACCTGGCTATGATTGTCGGCGCTGATGAGATTTCCGATGTGGCCTTGCTCAAACTGGTGGAAAAAAGGGAGGGATTGAAAGCTCTCACTTTCGCGGACAGTGCAAAAACCAAAGTCGGCGAGTGGGTACTGGCGATTGGCAATCCCTATGGCCATACCCACACGGTGACGCAAGGGATCATCAGCGCGATCGGGCGTAATCTCGAAGGCATGCGCTCTGACTTTTTGCAGACTTCCGCAGGCATCAATCCCGGCAACTCAGGTGGTCCATTGATCAATATGAGTGGAGCGGCGATTGGAATCAATAGCGCAATGGATCCGCGCGCGCAAAATATTGGTTTTGCAATTCCGAGCAATACCGCTAAGGCTGTGATCGATCAGATCATTGAGAATGGACACGTGCGCCGCGCCTGGATGGGCATTGCTATTGACGAAGTCAGCGAAGAGGCGGTGGCCTATATGAAACTCAAAGAGGACGAGGGCGTCTTGGTGAAGCAAGTCGTGGCCGGAACTCCCGCTGCCAAAGCGGGGATTGAAACCCTGGATGTGATCCGCAAAATCAACGGGCAAACGATTCGCAATACCCATGATTTGTTTAAAACCATGGAACAATTGTCGGCTGGCAAGACCGCGGAAGTGGAACTGATCCGCGGTGGCGTTTCTAAGTCGGTAAAAGTGCAGCTTGCCGAACAGCCCGCGAACTCTTAGCGGGTCGCGCGACTGAAATCGACAAAATCACCGCCGCGAGCGCTCGCCTGAAAGGCGCCCGGCGGGTAATTCATGGTCACACAGTGAATATTGCCGTCACCGCGATCGGCGAGTTGCTTGGTCATCACGCCCACGGCTTTAAAACCAAGATCTTGATACGCCTTGATGGCGTCGGCATCACGTTTGATTCCCATTTGTGGCACGAACATAGTGCCGTTGACCAACAATGTATTCATATAGGTCTCGCCGTCTTTACCGGTGGTCGGCATCATGTGCACGGTGTAGCCCTTGTTTTTTAAAATGCCGGCGTAGGTGGCGTTGTCGGTCAAAACGTCTTTGCCGGTCAAGAATTTAATGCGCTCATCGATATCACCAATGCCGCCCTCTTGCTCCAGCAAAGTCACAGTAGTGCAGCCGAAATATTTTTTGAGGTAACCTTCTGGATCCGAAAGTCTTTGCGTTTCATTCACGTTTTCCGAGAAGCAGTTGCCTTCGGTATCGAATAGCAAATTGCCGCCGCGGAAGTATTGATTGGTGCTGACCATGGGATACGAGAAGGCTTTCGCGAAAGCCGAGTCGGGCTCAAAATCTTGCGGATAAAGGGAATCCACCAAGCCCATCGCTACGGGCGCCTTTGCGGGGGTCTGCAAATAAACCGGGAAGGGAAGCGAATCGCGCGCCCAGATGGTGTCGCTCGAACCCGTGGTCGGAACCACCAGAAATTTCAGCTGGTCATCTTTGAGGTAAGGCGAGTAGAGTTTCTTAAGCGCCCGCACTTCGGAGGAGTCGCTGACAAAAATGATCAGCACCGTAGCGGGCGGAAGATTTTTAGCGATGGCGCTGCGGATCGCGGCCAATTCCCATGCGTCGGTGGAACTAATCGCTACGTAGCCGGTGGTTTCCGCTTCGCTAAATGGTTTTAATACGGGTGCACCAGTCAGCGCCTCGAGGTTGAAATTCATGGGATGAGTGCGGTTCCATTCCTGTGCATGCCGTTGTTGCGCCGGACTGCCGAGATGTTTTAGTTCAGTGGCACCGGCATCAAACGCCAAAGTCAAAAGTAGGCCCAGGACGATCGTGATCTTTCGCTTCATATTTCCCCCCGTGTTGAAAACTTAGAAAAATATCGTATCTAGATAAATGTTGAAAGATCGACCAATAGATGTGAATTGATGCCGCACGCAAACGCTTTCATCCGCTCATGAATATCTATTGACCTACACTAGGGCCTATCTGCCAGATTTTTGGGGACTTCCGCCAAGCGTGATGCGTTCGGCGCGAAGGGCCGATGGCGGCAAGGGCAGGAGCCCGAGTCCCCAAGAAACTGGCAGACAGGCTCGTTAACGAGTCATGAACCACGTATTGAGCCAATCGCGTTCCTTGGGACCCCGCTCCACCTGCAGCAGCGCAGTGGCGTCGTCGGTCGCAAACCTGCGGTGCTTCTCGGGCGCGGTGAGTATTGAGCAGTTTTAAGCCGCTTGCTTGGGGTTCTGGCGTTGCAACCAAAACTCTCGTTCCCGCGCCAGATAGACCTTTTGCGCCGGAGACAATTGGGTCTCGTCAACGGCGGAAAAATAATTTAAATCATTCACGGCAATCACGTGAACGTCGCTCGCGCGACCTTTCACTTTTAGCGGCAATAGGTGAGAAAAGCTTAGCTGTGGAAACTGCCCAAGCGTATTTTCATTGTAGCCGGTGATCATGATTGTCTGACCGGTTTCGCGACAAAGACCATCCAGGCGGGACGCGACATTGACTGTATCGGCAATCGCCGTAAGCTCCAATCGCTTGTCGGTCCCCAGTGAACCAAACACCACTTTCCCGGCAGCAATGCCTATCCCCGCTTGGATTGGCTCCCGCTGTGGGTCGTGACGATCTAGGTTGTACTTAAAAATTGAGCGCTGCATGTCCACTGCGGCCGCCAGCGCTTGGTCGGCCTTGCTAAAAATGGCCATGATTCCATCGCCCATAAATTTATCAATCGTCCCGCCATGGCTTTTTATGACCGGTGAGAGCCGGGCGTAATAAGAATTCAGAAACTTGAGAATGTCCGCGGGGGTCATCGTCTCGCAAAGTGTGGTAAATCCGCGGATATCGCTAAACATGATCGCGACATGGGTTTCAACATAGTCGCCGATCTTAACGTCAACAATGTTTTTGTATTTGAGGAGCTCCAGTGTCTCAAAGGGAACAAAGCGTGAGTAGGACTCGGAGAGCTCGAGCTCCTTCTGATACCCATCGATCAGTTCTTGCTTGGAACGCTGTTGCTCAATGCCAATCGCTATCTGTTGAGCCGCTGTTGAAATCAGGCGCAAGTCATCTTCAGTCATAACTTTCTGCTTGGAGATGCAGTCGGCGACCAGAATACCGAGTGACTTGTTTTGAGTAAAAAGCGGCGCGGCCACGAACGATCGCGACCCCGATACTTTGAGAACCATCAAACTGGTCGGATCGGCCAGCCGGCTCATGTGTTCGGTGACATCCTTAACAAGAAGCGGCTGTTTCATGCGAAAAACGTTGGAGAACTTGGTGGGATCCGAGTCATCGATCTCAACCGGAAGCACGAGTTTTTCCATACCGGCTTTGAGTTGATCCGAAAGACCCTTGGACGCCGCCAAGCGGAGGCAGTTGGCCTGCGAGTCGTAAATTAGGACAAATGCCCGATCATATTTCAAATTGTTGACCAAACACTCGCAGCCAAACTCGAGGACTTCCTCTTCAAGAGTCGCTGAAATCATGTGAGTCACAAGCTCGAAAGTCGCCAAGGACTCATCGAGTTTGCGTTTCAATTTTAATTTTGCGTCATAGAGATCCTTATTTTGAATGTCCAGGCGATAAAGTGACTGCTCGGATTGTGCCGCGACACCGCGAAGCTTTCTATTTTGGTAAGAGAAGTAAAACGCGATCGCCATGGTTACGGCTGAAGCCGCGGCCAATAGGGAGATTTCGATTGGAAATCTCGCCCACTCGAGCATACCCCAAACTAAGCCAAAAAAAGACAGAATGGGAAGTGTTTTTAGAGCAGGAGCCACCCAGAGCGTGCCTTCAAAAAAGCTAAGTTCTAGGGAGTAGCTTCCTAATTCGGCATCCACTTGGGTCACCGTAGTTTGGGCCGGCGGCAAACGCTTGAGGGTTGGAATTTTGCTATAATAACCCATGGTGTTCGCCATGACATATGGCATGCGCGAAACCAGGATTTCGCGTTCCTCCGTGTCAAGTTCGTCAAGCTTGGGTTTAAACAAGAATTTAAAGTGGCCGCTACGACGTTCAGTGATTTCGACCGAGATGACCTTGTTCAGCAAACCCGTCAGTTTAGGCAAACTGCGGTAAATGGCATCGAGGGGAATGAAGTTTGACGCGAGGAAATGGAGTCCTTCACCGAGGCCGGTGCGGGAGACGCCTTGCTCGCCGGCTGCAAAAAAAATGTTCGGATCGCCTGTCTGTTCAATGATGAGATCCATGATCCGCTTTTCGAAAGTCACCGAAACCCAATTGTTTTCGTCGCGTACATACTCAAGCGACAATCCAGCTTTCTCTACTAAAATATTTACGTTTATCTCTGGACGATTTTTAGATAGGAGCTCCAAATAGGAGGCGAAGATCACGGTCTTATAATGTGGTCTAGTCAAGCGCGGATCAAACATGTACCCTCATAGAATACTTTTCGGAATTTTCTATAAATTATGAATGTTTATAGGAGTCCAGGGCGCATTAATATTGCGCCTAGTCGAGCGATCGGTTATAGCTATAGTATGTTCATCATCCTTCGGAGAACTATATGAAAGATCGACTGCTCAACGTTTGGCGAGATGAGATGGCAAAAGTGAATAAATTCCCGTGGATGACTCGTCTTCAGTCGGGCGACTTTCAAATTAATCATTATAAAGGGTTCTTACTAGAGACTTATCATCACGCCGGCTTGAATCCGCAAATTCAAGCGTTTGCGACACTGTATTTCAAGGATAATCCTCGCGACATGATCGGCATGTTTTATCGGCATGCTATTTCAGAAATTGGCCACGACCTTCTTGCCCTAAATGACTTAAAATCCCTTGGCGAAAACACTGAAAAGCTTCAGCACACGCGGCCCTTGCCGTCCACTGCGGCGTTCAATGCCTTCGCACTGATGCAGATTCAGCTGGGCACGCCGGTTTCATATCTAGGATACCTTTTTCACCTTGAGTTTTTACCAACACAACAGGGACGAGTTCATATTGATCGCTTGAAATCGCTGGGTATTCCGGATTCGGCACTGACCTTCCTTGAAGAACACGCCACCGTTGATATCGGTCACAATAAATTAATGGATCGATACATTGAGCACTTCGTGACGGATGAAAAGACGTTTGAAGACGTGGCTTATGCCACCCGTTGCTCTTGTCATCTGCATTACAATATGTTAGCCGGTGCGTTTGAAAACGGCGCAGCGATTTTTTAGGACCGCAGTCGTTCGATAATGCCAATTACTTTCGAGGCGCCCAGAAAAGTGAGATAGCGAAGGCGGCCGACACCGGTGCGCTTCAGCGGTTGTCGCCGTTGCATGAATTCCGTCATTTTGGAATACAAGTAATGCCAGCGCAATAATCCAATTGAAGCTCCGGTCACTGGCACCGTTAAATCAATGAGAATCACTTCGTGAATCATTCCCGCCAAATAAGGATGGGGATAGGAGAGGCCTACTTTTTTGAATCCAAGGTTCTTATAAATAGGCCAGAGCTTCTTATCGGTGCTGGAAATTAAATAGCGACGCCCTGAAGTCGCAAAGATTCGATAAATATGTTCGAACATGCGGAGCAGAAGGTCACCACCCCGATATTCAGGGGCCGTACATAAACGTGCGATTTCAATCATCTCGGTCTTTTGCGGGACCTTGCCTTGGTAACCACCCTTCAGCGGTTTTTCAGTGTCCAAAATGACATCTTCGGTTTCAGGAAACGACATGGCGACCGAAGCCACTACGTTATCTCCATGCAGGGCAATTAGAATGCGGCTAATCCGATCCAGCGGCGCAATCACTGTGTGTAAGGTTGCGCCTTCAGGCAGTTTTCCGGCAGCTTCATAGGCCGCAAAACGCAGCTTGAGGACCTGCTCATATTCCTCTTGGGTCCGGACAAATCTAAAGCGAAAGCCGCTCGCAATATTGCGAATCTTAAAGCCGGCGTTGCGTATCTTTTCCATGTTAAGGCCAGGATCTAAAATCAAATGATTTATGATGTCGCGCTCGAGCCGCTTCGACAGAACCTCGCCTGGTACCTCGATCAGCAAGCGAACCGAATCGCGTTTCACTTGCAAAACGCGGGCGATCTTGCCAAAAAGCGTTTCGGACGACGACGTTTGCAATGAAAAATGCAATTCAATGGTTTGCTGAGGGAAAAACAAATGTTCCCGGTCTAAAACATCAAGGATGATTTTGCCCGCGGATATGGCGACCAGCCTGAAAATTGATCGCTCCTGGTAGTTCACGTGATTGTAAATGTAACCGCTAATAGGATAGCTGGAGGTCAGTCGCAGCATGTTGTCTTGTGCTTCCGGCAGTGGCCGTTCACCGCCCTGATCCGCCAACATTTTCAAGCCCACCTTTTGACCACTGGCGCGATCCTTCACCCAGCAAATACGATAATCTGAAGTCACCATCTGGCCGGTCAAAAAACAGATACGCATCTGGACCGAGTCGCCCATTTTAAAATTAAGGCTTTCGCGGGTGACAACACAAGCACCCGAAGTTGTCAGATCCCAAACTCGCACCGGCACAAACGTCCCGCCGTGTAAGATCTCGGCCGTAACCCCGTCATTTTCGCGAATGTCGACCCGCTTACCAAGGCGCGCTTCGATCTCGACTTGTCGAGGTTTTAGGAAAATATTGGCGCCTACTGCGCGTTTTGGCTCGTCCCGCATGCACTGAGCGTTTCGGCAAAAATCGCAGTGGATAACAGGCCAGTCGCCTAAATACTCAAGGAAGCCACAAAATCATGCCTCGGTCCGCCTAAAAACAGTTACACACGTGCGGCATGGGCAGGAGCCCGAGTCCCCAAGAAACTGGCAGACAGACCCTAGCCTATCCCCAAATGCCGGGCCTGCCGCGCGGGGATCGCGCCATGACCTCGCCGTAACAATGTCGGTGACGTTCCATGACACTCATCCCAGCCATTGGTTCGTAAGTAATCGCAAATTTCGCTCTCGAGTTCCTTAAGATGAATGGAATGCGTACGTCCAAACACGCAAAAAAGGTGTTGGGCCAGATCGTTGAAAAATGTAAATGGGTCGTGCCGCCGCTGTTCACGCACGAGGGCATGTAGCCCCGGAAATCGCCCCGAATTGGCGATCGCATTCCAGAAATCGGCGAAAATTTTTAGGGCCAGGACCTGGTCAGCGTCGAGGTCTTTGTTGGCAAGAATTTGAAACGGCACGTCCGCGCAATACTTCATGGCGAACTTATGATCGTGGCGAATAATAGGAGTACCCTTCAGTCGCTTCAACAGACCAACTTGAATTTCATCGGGCTGCAGTTCATAGAGCGCATTGAAGCCTGCGACAAAGCTGGTCCAGGACTCGCCCGGCAATCCAACAATGAGATCCGCGTGCGTATGCACTCCGGTTTTTTCGCGCAAATAAGTTAGGTTGGCGACGATGCGCTCGTAATTTTGCCGACGGCTCACATTGCGGGCGACGTCTGGATTCCAAGTCTGAATGCCAATCTCGAATTGCAACGATCCCGGCGGGTACTGTTCAATCAGCGTTTTAAGTTCATCGGGCAAGCGATCTGGCACCAATTCGAAATGCAGAAAGAGACCAAGGTGAATATGTTCCAGAAAAAACTGGAGAATACGGGTGCTGGTCGCGGGTGAAAGATTGAAGGTGCGGTCAACGAATTTGAACTGCCGGGCTCCCCGTTCAATCAGTCGTTGCATTTCATTTAAAAATCGCTCGCTATCGAAATTGCGGACCGAAAGGTCTAGGGCGGACAAGCAGTACTCGCATTTGTAGGGGCAGCCGCGCGAGGCTTCGACGTAGAGAGTGCGGTGGCGAATGTCTTCGTCGCTATATTCTGAGTACGGCAAAACTATGGATTTCAAGTCCGGCAACCGGGGCTCGATGACTTTACTTAGGGGAAGGATCCCATCTTCCAGCCAGGTCGCGACGAAATCGCGGAAGGTGAAATCGGCTTCGCCTTTGAACACAAAATCGGTTTCACTAAATAAAATCTGTGATTCGGTCTCAAAGCTGATCTCAGGTCCACCGAGCACGATCAGCAGCTCAGGGGCCTGCTGCTTGAGTTGGCGTACAACCTCAAGAGTTTGCGAGGTGTTCCAAATGTAAACTCCAAATCCGACCAAGCGGGGGGAGCGTGCTAAGATCTCGCGGGCAACCTGGTCGGGCGGGGTCTTGATGGTGGCTTCGTGCAAAATCGCGTGGTGGCGATGTTTGCCCAGATTGGCGTGCAGATAGCGCAAACCGAGGCTGGCATGGTTATAGCGGGCGTTCAGCGTGCTCAAAACGATGGCCGTCTTCATGTTGGGCATATCAACCGAGATGGCGGTTGCGGTCAAACTGAAAACCAATTCACCAACACCGAAAAAACCTGATCAGCCTTTGAGACTACCTTTTGACGCCAGACCGGATCTAGCGGATTAAACATCTCGAGGAAATTTTGATCGACCTCCGCACACACCTCAGGGGTGCTACAGCCGAAGGCGTGCGCCTGGTTGTGTAGAATCATGCGACTTGCTGAGCGCAGCTTTCCCAGGATATTGAGCGGCATGGTCCCATACTCCATGGTTAAACCGAGAATTCTGTTAGGTTGGGGCCCGAGCTTTACGGCGAAATCGGTGACGTCGCCATAGGTCGTGTAATAATCGGGATGAGAGCGGTCGCTGGCATCAACCATTTCTATTTTCTCGGTGTGGAGCGCATCCACTCTTGCGTGCACGGCCTTGAGAAGTTTAGCGTCGGGGTCAAGACCGTTCAGGATTTGGAGTGTACCGGCCTGACCTAATCCCGTGTGAAAATCTAAGAACAAAATAGCGCCGGAATGGGCCGCAAATAGTGGCGGCAAGAGCTTCTGTAAGAACAGGTGTTGAATTTGGCCTTTGTGACCGCCATAGCTAAGTCCTTTGGGAGATTCAAATTGTCCTGAATTCATGGCTTGATAGATCTCGCGGCTATGGAACATCAGTGAAATAAATTTAGTGGCAATCCTCACGTGACTCATCAGCGAAGACCACCACACCGAATTCACCGGGCCCTGCGGCTCAAACATATCGCGCATGCGGACATAGCCTTCGTTGTGAACCTGGTAGATCAGGCCGTCGCTACTGAAATTGCGATTAAGATTGATATTGTCCTCATCCGCTCGGGTCGCGTACTTAAAACCGTAGGGATTGAGCGCATGAATCAACAAGACGTCAACGCCATGCTCGAGGTAGGTCGTCAGATACTTGCGCAAAAATAATTTTTGCACCGCCGCGCCGGCATAGCTTTCCGGACCATGGATTCCTGACTGCAGCACCACTAAACCTGCGTTCCCGGGTCTGGAAAAGTAACCATAGTCAATGGTGAGATCGGCATCGCGCGCGCTCGGCACCTTAAATTTCTCGCAGTAATCCTGCGGAGTCTTGCGTGCCTCTAAACAAAGTGCGACAAATTGCGCGCGAGAATCCTCGTAACTGAAGGGAAAGTCATCGGCGTGAACCACCACACTAAATAAGAGGAATATGAACAGGTTCACGGATTCTCAAACAGCTCAGTAGCTGGCGGAGTGGAGTGGATCACCTGAAGGTCGTGCAACTGTTCAACCAATGCCTTCCAGCGCGCTTCGCTCATGATACCTAAATGATCTTTGCCCGTCTCGGCGGTGCGCACCAATAGCTCCTGCGCCTTAGCGCCTTCGCTAAAGGTGCGTGCATCCATGGCTGGATTGAGAGTCATCATAAACCGATTCGCTGGTACCGGGTCATGCAAATACTCGCTCCAACCCTGGCGGACGGTCGCGACCATCTGCTTCACTTCGGCTGGGTGCTCTTTTAAATTTGAGCGCCGCGTGGCCAAAACCGTGGTGTAGGGATTGTAACCTGCGTCGGCGATCATAAACACTTTTACTTTTAGGCCTTGGCGCCGGGCCGCGAGCGGCTCGGAGGCCGCGAAACACTGCTGAGTCACTTCGGGACCATGGATAAAGGTAGAGATACCTCCCATATAGGGGGCGGTGCGAATGTGCATCGGCTTTTTCTTTAAGAACTGTGCGTACGGAAGCCCGGCCTGCCATAGCAGCAAAGCCTTTTCGTCCGCCAACATATCGGACAGCTGTGTGTATTTTTTTTCCGCATGGCTCATTAGGCACTGCGGATTAGTTTGGAAGACTGCGAAGATCGCAATTAAATCCGTACCGCCGTGATCACGGGCCACCACTAGCTCATCGGCGCTCACCACAGCGTACTCGGTCTTTCCCGCCATCAACATCTGCACCGTGGGTGTTCCCGATCCTCCGGGCAGAATCGCCACGTCGAGCTTGGCCTTTTTGAACAGACCCGCTTGCTCGGCCTGGTAAAAACCTCCGAACTGCGGCTCCGGCTTCCAGTTTAAGGACAGCCGAAGCGGTTTAGCACTCACCAGCGAAAGGGTTAGTAAAAGAAACTTGAGCATAGAAATCCTCATTCATAAAATGGCCGCCAACGGCATATCCAATATTCCACTAAGAAAAATGCGCCGACCAAAAGTAAACCCAGGGCTGCGGAAAGCATGATACAAGCGAAAACCAGATCGACCCGCTGCTGGGTGCGGGCGGAATCAAGTAGCGACCCCAAACCGCCACCGCCCACGAACTCTCCCACCAATGCCCCTACCACGGCAAGCCCTGCCGCTACCCGTAGACCGGCGAAAAACGCCCGCAAACCACTGGGAATTTGCAGCTTCCACAACGTCTGCAAGCGCGACGCACGCAGCACCTGAAAAAGTTCCAAATGCCCGCGCGCCGCGGAATCGAGCCCG
Source organism: Pseudobdellovibrionaceae bacterium (assembly GCA_025354795.1). GTDB lineage: Bacteria > Bdellovibrionota > Bdellovibrionia > Bdellovibrionales > UBA1609 > JALHOQ01. The sequence continues at coordinate 17,563 of JANXMF010000075.1, read as the reverse complement.
ACCAGCGCATTGGAAAGGATAGGGAAAAACGCCACGATCGCCGCCGAAGCCCGCACTGTGGGCTCGCCATAGCCAAACCAAATCACCAACAACGGCGCAACCGCAATGATTGGTACGGTCTGAAAGAAAACCGCGATCGGAAAAAGCGCTCGGCGCATAAAACTCGAAAGATTAAGCAGCAGGGCCAAACCCAATCCTAGCCCCAAACTCAGAAACAAACCACAAAGCGTGGCCCGAGTGGTGGACACCAGGGCGGCGCCCAGATCCGCACGGAATTCCCACGCCGCACTCAGCACCTGCGACGGGGCCGGCAGCAGGTAGGCCGCGACCACCCCTCCGCGCACCACGACTTCGAGCACGACTATTACTCCGCCCAAAAACATCAACGGCGGGAAAATCTGTCGTCCGGACTTAAACATCGCGTATGCTCCGCTGCAAATTCATTAGCTGCTCTATAAATTCGATTTGTACACGCATATCCGCGCTACGCGGCCGCGGCAAGTCAACCGAAGTCTCGCCCCGCAGCTGACCGTTACTGTCCAGCAGTAAAATCCGGTCCGATAAAAACAGCGCTTCTGAAAGCGAATGGGTAACCAAAACCGTAAGCCGCGGCTGCGCCTCAAAAATGCGTGAGACTTCCTCTTGTAACAAATGGCGGGTGGTCTCATCAAGCGCGGCAAAGGGTTCGTCGAGCAAGAGAATCTCCGGCGCCATAATCAGAGTGCGCGCCAAGGAGACACGCATCTTCATGCCGCCACTGAGCTGGTGCGGAAAAAGCGCCAGCACCGTGGGCTCAAGGCGCACCAATTGCAGCGTCTTGCCTAACGTCGTGCCGACGACACGCTGGTGGAGGAGCTCTGCACCCAGCAAAATATTTTCCTCGGTGTTAAGCCACGGAAGCAAACGCGGCTCTTGAAAAACCAAGCCCAAGCGCACACCGGGGCCTGACTCAATCCGACCTTGCGATGGTCGGTCTAGACCCGCGAGCAAACGCAGCAGTGTCGATTTGCCGCTGCCGCTGGGGCCCACCAAGCTCACAAACTCACCGGCCTTAAGCCGCGCCGAGAATCCACCATACAGGGTGCGGCCGCCGTTGAAGCTTTTTTGCAATCCGGTAATCGTGAGCGCCATCGTTTTGATTCGACCCGTCCTTAATCCAGGTGTCAAGCTAGGGGCTCTCCATTTGCGCACTTAAAATGCCGATAGTTCTCCATGGCCAAGAAAACCAAAGAAAAATTTGTGCCGCATGAAATGATTTACCGCGAAGGCGATGTCGGTGACTGCGCCTATTTGATCGTGCGCGGGGGTGTTTCGCTGTTTATTGTCAAAGACGATATTGAGGTTCCACTCGCGACACTTAGTGAAGGCGATATTTTTGGTGACGTCTCGCTGGTCCTAGGCGAGAACCGCCACACCTGCGCCCGCGCCATTGGTGAAACCCAAGTGATTTACGTCAATCGTGAACTGTTGAATGAGCGTATCGACGATGCCGATCCGGTGGTGCGCCTCCTGCTGAAATCGCTGCACAACCGCATGTCCATGCCGGACAATGCGCTAGGCTCGCTCTCCTTACCGGTCCTGCTTACTAACGTTTTCGCCACCGACAAACAGGCGGCGATCAAGCGTATGGATCTCGAGTCGCGCGTGGCCGTGGCCCTCACCAACAAAGAATTTGTACCTTTTTATCAACCTATTTATGATCTTAAGACATGTAAAATTAGAGGCTGCGAGGCGCTGCTGCGCTGGATCTCCTCCGAAGGTGATGTCATTCCGCCTTTGCTGTTTATCGAGATACTTGAGCAGTCAAGTCTGGTACTGCGGGCCGGCCGCCAGGTCATCGAAAAGTGCCTTGAAGACCTTAATCATCTCCAGACAGTGGCCGAAATGCCGCACGATTTCTTTGTAAGCATCAACGTCAGCGGCCGCCAATTCAGCGATCCCGACTTTGTCGAGCATCTTGAGTTCCATCGCCAACGCCTAAATTTGAACGCCAAACAGATTAAGTTAGAAGTCACCGAGCGCGTGATGATGGTCGGACCCGAGGCCCTGAACACTATGAATAAGTGCCGCTTGCACGGTTACCAACTGGCCATCGACGATTTCGGCACCGGCTTTTCGAGTTTGCAGTACTTGGCGACCATGCCTTTGACAGACTTAAAAATCGACCGTAGCTTTGTGGCCAATATGCTGAGCCATCGCAAATCAAAATCGATCATCCGATCCTTGATTCATATGGGCCACCTACTCGGACTGCAAGTGATTGCCGAGGGCATCGAAACCGCTGAGGAATTTGCGCTGCTGCAAAAACTCGGTGTCGAAATGGGCCAGGGCTATATGTTTTGCAAGCCCTTGCCGCTGGCGCAGTTTTTGAAATTAAACTCTCAGAGTGTTCAAAAAGCTGCTGCTTAACTGGGAACTCGACGAGCCACGAAAATTATGTTACGCCTTTCAGCATATGAAACTTTTTACCCGCAAAGCCAAATTGGGCTCGCTCGAAAATCCTGAAATCATCGAGCCCGGGCGCACCCTGTTGCGCCCCACCTCCGGTTTTGGTGCGCGCCTCGCCATCGTCTTTCAGACGCTGAAAATCATGACCGCGATCCTCTTGCCGGCAGTTTTGTTGGATTGGATTTGCGTGAATTTGGCGCAAACGGCTAGCCACCCTGATGGGGTGTGGGCCGGAGTGGCGCTCTTTTTTCTAGTGTTTCCGGCCGTGCTCTTTACGCTCATTGCCGCGGGTGCCGTGTGTGTTTTTGTTTTGGTACTGGTCCTGATGTCGCTGGGTAAATCGATGGTGTTTACCAACGATCCCCGCTTTCGACGTTTTACTGGACCGAAATAATTTTATACTCGCGCACCTTATCGCCGACATCGATTTCGGTTTCCTCGCCCTGGCGTAAGCCCAAGAGCGCCTCGCCTAGCAATGAATGCGGGGTCACGATTTGCACCGTGGTGCCGTTTTCACGCAATGTTACGCCGCCGCCAATGGGCATGAGCAGCACGTGGCTGCGCTTGCCCTGACCTTCCAACTCGAGCAAGGCGGTGGCCGAAATCGGACTTTGCGCGTCGAAATTTTTAAATTCAAGGTGCTGAAACAGCGACAGGACTTCGTCGATTTCACCGGCGCGTTTAGCTTGCGCGCCAGCGAGGTAAGAGGCCTCCAATGCGCGCGTGTCGTACTCATTTTCGGGTTTACTCTCTTCGTGAGTGGCGGCTTCAAGAGTTGCCAGCGCCGCGGCTTTTAAGGTGATGAGTTCTTTTTGCAACTGATCGATAAAACCAGCGATAATTTTTTGCTTGTTCACGCGATGTCCATTCCGTTTGTGGCCGCCGAGAATGACATTGAATTGCAAATGAGTAAATCAGATTTTCCTCAGCCCCGATTTCCCTTGTGAGTCGCATCAGTATTGACCTATTATCCTACCACGCCGCAGCCAGGAGTTCACATGGGCATCGCATTAATCACCGGAGCGTCCGCAGGATTTGGAGTGGAATTTGCCAGACTCTTTGCGCGCGATGGCCACTCCGTCATTTTAGTGTCACGGCGTGAAGATCGCCTAAAGGAGCTTGCGAGCGAGCTCTCTGACAAAATAAAAGTTTGGATTATTGCCATGGATTTAGGCACACCCGGTGCGGGACAAGAGCTCTTTTCGCAAGTGCAAAAGCTTGGCTTACAAGTTGACTTTTTGGTGAACAATGCAGGTTTTGGTGCGGGTGGAGCATTGGCGCAAGTGACGTTGCCGCGCCAGCTCGAGATGTGTGATCTAAATATGCGCACGCTGCTCGAACTCACACGCCTGTTCTTGCCGGCGATGCTCGAGCGCGGAAGCGGGCGCATTCTCAACGTCGGCTCGACTGCCGGTTTTCAGCCCGGCCCTTACATGGCGACTTATTACGCGAGCAAAGCCTTTGTCAATTCGCTAAGTGAGGCTTTGCATCAGGAACTGCTCGGGACGGGCGTAACCTGCACGCTCCTTGCCCCGGGCGCGACCGCTACCGAATTTTCCACCGTCGCGCAAGTGCAGAAGTCGGAGTTGTTTAAAAAAGTGCCGCAACGATCCGCTGCTCAAGTGGTCGCAACCGGTTACCGCGCGATGATGAAGGGCCAGGCCATCGCGATACCGGGACTCACCAATCGCCTTTTTCTCCAGAGCCTGCGCGTTTCACCACGCGCGCTTGTACGGCGCTTAGTCGCACGCTTGAATCGGGCGTAGTATTGAACTGGGAACTTTTTTTATCTATTTACAGTGTGATTTTCCTTGCCGAGTTGCCCGATAAGACCGCGCTGGTATTGTTGATGATGGCGACCCGAGGGCGGGCCGTCGCCGTTTTTGCGGGAGCCGCCTTGGCTTTTGCGACCCAGGTTTTGCTCGCGGTGACTTTTGGCCGCGCGCTGGCACAGTTACCCCCGGCGGTTGTGCAGTGGGGTGCGGGGCTGCTTTTTTTAGGCTTTGCGGTGCACAGTTGGCGAGCCCAGAGCGATGTGGATGTGGATGTGCACGGCGCGCCGCCCTCGCATGCAACCCTGGGCCGCGCGTTTTTAGCCGTGTTGATTGCTGAATTCGGCGACCTCACGCAGTTGGCGACGGCTTCGCTTGCCGCCCGCTCGCCTGCGAATTTGGTGACGGTGTTTAGCGCCGCGACGCTAGCACTGTGTTCGGTGGCAGCGATCGCGATTTTTATCGGGCGGCGGGCCACGCGCTTGATCCGGCCCAGGGCTTTGCACAAACTGAGTGCGATGCTGTTTGGCGGAACTGGAATTTATATTTTATTTTTCCAATAGGAAATACATATTCCCCTTCTCCGCTGTGAAATCGGCATTTAGACTGGAAGATTGGGCATGGACAGTCAGCGTGGACAATACACTCAAACTAAACAAATACATAATATAAACATCAATGGTGTAGATGCCTTATTTTAGAGCATGCGTTGTATTTTTAATTGTAGGGCGAAGTCCATGTGTTAAGATCTGGACAAACGGCTAAGGGATCCCTGAGGTTTCAATGGTCCCAACAGTGACTTGGGAGATCAGAACCCTCCATGATCCAGTCCTGTGAGGAACAATTCGGACTTAGCTCACGTAAAGTTGCATCCATCTTTAAGGCTTTATCCAGAAGCTCCGGCCTCCCAGCTTTCTGCAATGCATTCACCGCACATTTCGTCTGACCCACGATCTCCGCCCGTGATGCCGCGGTAATGTCGCCCAGCTTGCACGCGTCAAGACCAGCGCGTCTAAGTTCTTCATCATACTGTTCAATTTTTTCCTTATGATTGCGATAAAAATTACGTTTAAAGGTATCAAAAAAGGTCAAACGAATCACTTGTGCCGGCGACAAGATGGTTTTCCCACCGTTGTAGTTTGAGAATTGACGGCAATGATACCATTGCGTCAGTGCCCCGTAGTATTTATGAAGTTTGTCCTGCCAAGAAGGATTCGTCGGCGGATTTTTATAGCGACCGGGTCCGGCAGCAAAATAATTTGTGATTTCCTGATCTATAGCCGCTGGGAGATGAGTTTGGCATTGGCGGTCGAGGTCGGCTTTTGTTGCCAAGCAACGGTCCACGCTTGGGGAGTAAGTTCTGCTAGCCACCCCCCCTTGTGCACAAATCCCCAATTCATAAGGATTAGTATTCCTCAGAGACTGAAAGAATCCGCAGAGCTCACCTTCGTTCTGCGCTTTTACGCCTTCATTGCGCCGCCGACAAAAATCCCCAAGAAGCTCCGTATTTTTTGGCATAACGTTGAGCGGGGCTGGTCCCGAAAAGCCCAGTGCCAATTTTACATTGGGGCCGGTCTTTTTCAGCCAATAGTTTTCACACCCCTCGGGCGTGACCGAATTGCAGCCCCACAGAGCCATGCTGGTGAGCGTTTTAGCAAGGCGTGGCTCCCTTCTGACGATTTCCTGGATATCGTTGGCACGGATGCCTCCGCGATGTCCGTAGAACTCGCCGCTGCCATCATGGCCAGAAATTACAATGGAATCGATACAGCGACCGCTATCCAGCACTGCTTTAATTTGCGCGTGCAAGATGTCTTTATCAATAGCGTAACCTTCGATTATTTGTAACCGATCACCATTGTTATTCGCCGCCACGCCAGCTTCGCATGCGTCTTGCTCACCCACACCTTCATTCAAGCCAACCAGGAATAGGTCACAGGCGCTGGCCTTTGACAAAAATAAGCTGAATATATGAAGGGCCACTAAAAACACTACTGCTCCCGGACCGCGTCCATCAAACTCTGCAACTGCTGAACCGATAATTTTGGAAAACGCTTTCGCAGCTGCTTGATAGTGCCAAAGTGGGCGCCAATCACCAGAATATCCTTTTCCATTTCCGGATACTTAGCGACGGCTTTGCTTAAATGAATGCGATAAAAAAGGGCGTTTCGCTCTCTGGGCGGGAGGTAGCCCTCCCTTTTCCATTCCTGCTCTTCCGATTCGCGATCTATAATCGAATATTGGGGGCCTTGATAAAGAGTCCGCACGGCGTCCGGATCGCGCGCCCATACGGTGACGTGTATATCCGACCGGTTTTGCGCCAAACTAATGGCGCTATAAATAAACAAAGTAAATGTAAAACTCACGGGCTCTCCATTAACTTTCCCACCCGACTATTCGGACTCGGCTAACGCGGACCGGGGAATGACAGCACAGCGGGGGCGGCTACAGGATACTGCGCGCCAAATCCACCCGTTGAATATCCACTCTGAAATCCAAGTCCGTAGCCTTGATAATTTTGATAGCCTCCGCCACCTCCGTAGCCACCTCCGTAGCCACCTCCGTAGCCACCTCCGTAGCCACCTCCGTAGCCACCTCCGTAGCCACCAAAACCGCCACCGCCAAGTCCTCCTCCTGAAAAGGGTGCCTGGTAGTATTGCGGCAATCCACGCCCACCCGCAGTGTTAAAAAATGCGGGAGGAGACAAAAACATTTGGCCGCCCATCATTCCGTTCATCATCATTGGGTTGCCCATCCGCGGAGGTACCATTCCAGGGCCACCAAACATGGGTCCTCCAAACGGCGGATACATCGATTGTCGGCCGCGGTTGTAACCTAACTTGTCACCGATAAGGTAGCCACCAATGCCGCCAATCAAGCCTCCGACAAGCAAGCCTCCGGTGCCGGAGAAAAAGTCGTCCAATCCCCCGCCCTCTCGCTCACGCTCACGCCGTTCACGTCGCTCAGGCTCGTGTGGAGGAGGTGGTGGTGGCGGTGGAGGCGTAATAGGGGGTGGTACAGGAACTGTTGGTGGGCACGGTTGGTCACCACATGGTCCGGGTTTAGCTTCCGTTTCACACAGCTCCTTAAGCTTTTTTTGAAACTCTGGGTCTTTCCAAAGTTGACAGCGATTAGTTGAGTTGAGTTGCGAGGAAATCAATGCGTAATTGCCAGGCTTTGAACAACACTTGTTTATGAGGGGATCTTTGCACTTTACTAGATCCGGGTCTTGGCACAGGCGGGGGCTTCGAACGAGGTCCGCAAACGCGAATTGCAGTGGCTGTAGCAGCGTTTGGAAAACCAAAATGAATGTGAACATCCTGAGTTTAAGCATAGAGTTCTTCCTCACTATATATTGTCTTATCGGAACCCCGCGACAAAGCTGAAAAAAAATCCGCGCTGAACTCCTTGGGTGCGACGTTGGTCGCGAACGCTTCCCTCAAAACTAGGCCTAAGTCCATGGCTGGACTCGCTTTGTCGCTATCCTTTCAGCCGATAGAATCGGCCCGGCTTTGCCAGTATACTGATCCTAGGGAGCTCAATGAACATTGTGCGCGGTCAAACAGTGCGGTTGGCAGGAGGATTGAGCGCGCTGTTGCTATGGGTTAGCTGCGCCACCCAGGAAGCCCCAAAAGCGCCGGAAGTTTTGCGCACTTTTTCGTCGGAAGAATTTTATTCCGCCAGCAATATGCCGCAATGTAAGTCCATGCTCGACACCTACTGCAATATCCTTTACTCACCCGACGTGCTCGGCAATTTAGAAGTCAAAAATCTGCAAAGCTCGATCAAAGTTTTACAAGGCGAAACCCACAACCAATTCTCCCATGTTTTTTACCGCTACTCACAGGCCAAAGTACAAAACCAAAAAAGTTTACCAAGCGATTTCTATAGGATATTGTCGCGCAGCGATTACTTTACCAAACTCAAAACCTTTCTCGAGCGGGCGCCGCGCACTTTGATGTCGGTCGAGCAGCGGCTAGCCTCGGAGCAGATGGATTTTGAACTCGGCTACTTATGGACGATGTCGTTTAACGAAGCCATTTTGGCACGTATGGACGGCAAGTATCCCGGCTTTCACAAGCTGCCGGAAAATCTGATTCCCTTTGAGTTGCAGCTTGAACGCCGACGTCAGCGCCGGCGTCTGGTGTCTGATATTTCGCAGGCCTTGTGGCGCAATGATAAGAATTGGAAGAAGGTCGAGCAGGGCTTTACCCATCTGCAAAACAGTTATCTGCACATGATTGCCCGTCTCGACATTCCCGAAAACACGCGCACAACCTGGCTCGAGCGTATCTCCGAAATCAAACTGGTTTTGCCAGGCGCTTATCAAGCGATTTCTAATGAGGAGTGCTCGAGCACCACCGTCAACGCCTTTTACTACACCTACCTTAACATTCTCACCATTTGCGCCGGCGACTTTAACAGTGAAGATATTTTGCAAACGCTGGCGCACGAGATGGGCCACGCGCTGGGCATTGACCGCAGCCAATATCTGTTTGCCATTCGCTCGGCGTTCGGGCAAAAGCTGAGCTCGCTTCGTCATGACATTTGCCAGCCCAAATCTTTTTCTTGCGACGGGTGGAATTCTTTTAAGACCACTTTCAACGAGTCCCTCACGAGCCTCGACGGCTATACCACCGAACTTCCAGAATTTCAGCGCTGTCTAAAACGGCGCGAAACCGCCAAAATTCCCGGTCCGGAGGAGATCGCCCGCTTTGCTCGGACCTTAACCGGTGACCGCATTTCCGAGTTAGCGTCTAGCAATCGTTTTCTACGTATCACCAAACGCGATCTCCCCACTCCGAATGGCCGTTCTCAGAAGAATCCCAATTTTCTCAACCCCTGCAGTTACTATTTGTGGAGCCAGGGCGAAGAGCCCATCGATGAAGAGATCACCACCATGATTTTTTTCACCGCCGAGTACCGCTGTTCCGACAAAGCCGACACCCAACGCATCAAAGACTCCATCGAAGTGGCCAAGAATATGACCAATCAAGTGCTACAGCGGACACTACGAATCGAGGGGGAATTTTCCAGCCGCAGCCTGCTTGAGTCCGAGGGCTTTTCGTCGACGCCGGTAGAGCGATTCGCGGACGTGATCGGCAGCTACGCGCTGGCGCAATTGCTGATGGATGTGCCAAACCAGACCGAGCGGCAGAACCGCTTTTTGGCCAGCAGCTCGTGGCAATGTCTTGAGCCGTCACTTGACAGCCATTTTCCCGAAGAGAGTTCGGTGGAAAAGGAATACATCTTTGATTCTCACACCGAGGGCGATCAGCGCCGCAAGGAGCTTTTTACCGCCCCGATCCGAGAGGCGATCTCGTGCAAAAAGGACTTTGAGTTCAAGGAATGCAGTCTGCCCTTCAAAAAAGGGCCTGAAACCAAACTCGGCGCTTCCTAAGCCCGCTTTTTGGTTGATTTTATTACACAATTGCGATTTTCATGGGATAAAGAGGATTACTGCTCAAAGAGGAGTGACACGTGGGAGAATTTAGCCTTACACATTGGATCATCTTTATGGGCGTGCTCTTGCTCTTTTTCGGCCCAAGCCGATTGCCCGGCCTGGGCTCCTCGATTGGCAAAGCCATTCGCGGTTTCAAATCCAGTCTGAACGAAGTCGATCCCGTAGAGACTCCAACCGCAACCCCTAAACCTCCCGAGCAATTGAGCGCAAATGTTGGTGAAAAAACTGTAGATCCGCTGAAAACCAAAGAGCCGCAGAACAAGTCTTAGTTAATCTGTAAAGGTAAGGTCAGGGTTGTGCCCGCACGCCGAGACGCAAAGCTTAGCGTTCGAACCAGTTTCAACAAAATCTGATATTCCCCCGGTGACCCCCCGTCCAAGGTATTGACGAGCGTTTTGAGCGCGCGCACCCGACCTTGGCGATCGACGGAAAGTCGCAGCGACAGCAAACCGCGCCCGAGCTTAAGCTCGCCTTTAAGCGCGGGGCTTAAGCCGGCCTCAATGCCGCGACTGATTTGCACCGCTGTCAAGGGGCCATACCAAAACGGACGCGGGTTCACAAACCATCCATGTACCACCAAGCGACCCAGGCGCGGATCGTGGGTGCCGCGCACGAGTTTCACGCCGTGGCGAAGAGCGGGATTGAAAACCAAAAGGCGATTGAAGCGTGAGGGAATCAGCATTTTTTTTGAACCTTGATGAATAAAGGTTTCACCGCCGGTAAAACTGAGCTGGCGCGGAGTGAGTGAATACACAAACGCAAGCGGGCCGTGGGGCACATCGGTGTGAGCATTTTGCCGACAGCCCTCAACATAACAACTAAGCCAAGGCGGACTAATGTCATGACAGCCCAAATTGACCCGGCCCCATTCCACCAGATAGCGGTGAAAGGCTTGATACATTTTAGGCGGAAAAAAGGCGAAAGCGGGTGTGCGCAGATGGGTGTACTCACCGGGCACATGCCAATAGTCCCAAACAAAACGGCCGTTGTGCGCAGTGAGCGGATCCGCGAATCTAGCAGCAAAAGTCTGGCGTAGCTGAGCCGCATATCCATAAAATCTATCTATAACTATAAACTGTTTAGTCACCGCTCCCACTCAAGGTCAGATCGCTTGATCATCGTGCAAAATTCGCGCACCCAATGAGGTTCGTCATTGAGGGCGGGAACCAGTCTCAGGTCGTCTCCACCGACGGTGATAAATTGTTGGCGCAGGCGGATTCCGATCTCCTCCAAGGTCTCCAGGCAATCGGCGACAAACGAGGGGCAACTCACCAGCACGCGCTTGGCCCCCTGGCGCGCCAGATCTTCGATGACCTGATCGGTGTAGGGTTTAATCCACGGCCTGCGGCCCAAACGCGATTGAAAACCGATCTCTTGCGCCGACATACTCAAGTGCGCGCTTAACGCTTTGGAGGTCGCATAGGCTTGGGCGCGGTAACACCAGCGATTTTCCGCGCTCACTTGCGCGCAACAGGTACTGGCCTGCAAACAATGTAGGGGATGCAGTTTGGTCATGTGGTGCTCGGGCAGCCCATGATAACTGAGTAGCAGTCGGTCTGGCTTGAACCCGGCGACCGCCTTGTTGATTTGCGCGGCTTGGGCGCGGATAAATTCCGGGGCCGCGTAGAAATCCTTTAGTGCAAATATATTTGGTTTATTCCTGCGCACCGCTTCGATCGCCGTTCGCGTCGATGATTCGGCATACTGTGGGTAAAGCGGCACCACGTAGAGCTGGTCCACCGCCCAATTATCAAGCACCGCGCGCAGCGATGGTTGTCCGTAGCGCATCGCCCAGCGTACATCCCATTCCGGCGCGAGCTCAGTCGCCACTTTCAAGGCGAAGCCGCGGGTATGGTCAACCAGTGGCGAACCGCGGTCCGTCCAGATTTTTTGATAGGCCGCGCTCGATTTCGCCGAACGCAGTGGGGCGATCAAGCCATTGACCAGGAGCCATCGCAGCGGCGCGGGCAGGTCGATTACAAACGGATCGTTTAAAAATTCACGTAGGTACTTAGCCACATCTCGGCGCGAGGGCGACGCCGGTGAGCCCAAATTGATCAGAAGCAAACCTTTAGCCCGCATACTTCTCCTTGAGTTCGCGCGCCAAAGTGCGCGAGCGTTGGTGAATCTGCGCGAGACCTAGGTGACCCAAATAATTGCCGTGTAAGAATAGCGGGGCCGGCACCGAAAGCGCGGACAGAGCGCGTTCCCACTCCACGGTATAGTGGGGCAAGGCCCGCGGCCAACGGGTGATATCGACACTCAGCGGCCGCCAAGGCTGGCCAGTCAAGCGGCGACGATCTTCCGCAAGAGCCGCGGTCACACCCTCATCATCTAAAGTCATCACTTGCATTTGACGTGCGCCGCCGAGAATCCAAGTCTCCGCACGCTGCTCGGAGCGGTCGGCAAAAATCCCATCGGCGAACAAAACCCCGAGCGCATGAAAGCCTTGCGACTCCGGAAACAAACAACCGAAGCCGCGTAATTCGCCGGTTTGATGGGGAAAAAAAGCTGTAACGGAAACCAACGGCAAGCTTTCACAGCGCGCCAACAGCGCCGCACTTTCAGGCTCGCGCGCGCTAAGAATTTGAGCCGCGGCCCAAGCACTAGTGCATAGAATCGTTGGCTCAGTTACATTTTCAGACAAAACATAACGATGCGAATACTGAATTTTACCGCCGCGAGCGACAATCGCGTCACTCAGTTTTCGCGTCAACTCCCCCATCCCATTCTTCGGACTGACGCTTCCGCGCCAGTGACCGCGTCGAGGCCGCGGACCACGGAACAGGCGCCCCAGCACCAACGAGGCACTTAAGCGCCCGATGTCGCCAGCATAAACTCCCTGTAACGCCGGCGCCAAGAGTCGTTGTTCAATTTCAACACCGACCACGCGGCTCGCCCATTGGTGCACAGTCTCAAATGGCCGTGGCCAATGGCCCTCGCGCCGCGTGAGCTGGGCGAGCACGAGCGGCAAAAGCTTCAAGGTGGCTTTGATACTCAAAGGCCACCGTCTCGGCTTAGAGTCTGTAAAAATATAACGCCGGCGGCGACTAGGCCGCTGACACGCAAACTCCAAGCCCAGTTCTTTAAACAGACGTTCAATATCGGCATTCGCCAGAAACGCGTTAGCCGCCGTCTCGACTAAACCAAACCTATTGACACGGGTGGCGATCAGACCCCCCGCTTGCGCTTGAGATTCAAAAACCTTCACAGGCACGCCAAGTGCGGTGAGTTCATAGGCGAGCGTCAAACCCGAAAACCCCGCGCCCACGATGTTCATAGGGCCTGGGAAAAAACCCGAGTTTCGGGCTTTTGTTCGCGCAGACGCTGGTCCAGTACGACACAGGCGTTGCGCAGGAAGGGGCGTCCAAGCTCAGTGATGCTCAAAGTGTTTTGTTCCAGGCGCACCAATCCGTCCCGTAACATATCTTCGAGAAACCGGCGCACGTCAGACACTTGCCCGGCATCCCGCAGCGGCACCGAGCCTTGAGTCATAAACCGAAGAACCTGATCGCGCTGGCGTTGATCGTCCGCACTCAAGATATGGCCGCGCAATGTGGCTACCTCTTGCGCTTGCACCTTCTTCTCATAAAGCGGCAGCACCTTTTCGTTTTGGTGAAAACACTCGCGGGTTTCGGAAATGCTGCTCACCCCGAGGCCCAAAAGAATATCGGTGCGTATTTCGGTGTAGCCCATAAAGTTGCGATGCAAAGACTTATTCTTGAGCGCAAGGCTAAGTTTATCGCTCGCAAGCGCGAAATGATCCATGCCAATCTCGATATATCCGGCCTGAAGCAGTTTATTGTACGCCACTTCAAACAGCGCCAACTTTTCGCCACCTTCGGGCAGGTCCTCGTCTTTAAATAATCTTTGTTGGGGTTTGATCCATGGCACTTTGGCAAAAGAATAGAGCGCGATGCGATCAGGCCTTAGTTCAATCGTGCGGTCAATCGAAGGACCAAAGGAGGCCACGGTTTGCTTTGGTAGACCGTAAATCATATCGAAATTGACCGACTGGTAGCCCATCGCCCGGGCCGCTTCGGTGAGCTCACGAGTTTGCTCGAGTGGCTGTATGCGATTCACCAAGCGCTGCACTTCCGGATCAAAATCTTGAACGCCCAGACTCACGCGGGTGAAGCCGAGTTCGAACATCACTTGCAATTGTTCGACGCTGGTCCGGCGCGGATCGACCTCCACACTGGCGACAAAATTTTTCTTGTCGATGACCACGTGTCGATAAAGTCCTTCAAGCAGCGCGCGCAAATGCGCGGAGGACAAAAAGGTTGGGGTGCCGCCGCCCAAATGCAATTGGCGCAGAGGCTTATCGGCTAACAACGGCAGGTGCCGGTGATAATTGAAAAATTCTTGCAGCAGGGTTTTCACATACGGGCTCTCGCGCTCGTGGCCGCGCGTGATTACCGTGTTGCAGCCGCAAAAAGTGCAAAGCGTTTCGCAAAACGGAATATGTAAGTACATCGACCAACTGGAGTCCGGCTGGCTCAACGCTCGCTGTAAAAATTCTAACCACTGAGCGCTGGTGGGCGAGTCCGACCAATAGGGCACGGTGGGATAGCTGGTGTAGCGCGGCACCGGAACATTGTATTTTTTAAGCAATTGGCTGTGGTCCATCAGGCAAAAGTCTCGCGCACGGTATGGATAAGCTGTCGGACATGGCGCTCGGGAGTTCCAGGGAGCACGCCGTGACCGAGTCCGCACACCCAGTGGCGGCGCTGCACGGGTGTCAAATTTAAGTACGGCTGCAGATAGCTGGACAATTGCCGAGTGAAATCTTCAGTCGAGGAAAACAACAAGGCCTGATCGAAATTTCCTTGCACGAAGCCTTGAACATTGCCGTGCAAGATTTCCGGCAGATCAAAGCGATGATCAAAGCCGAAGCCGGCAAAAAGGGTGGTCGCGCGCAGGCCTTTGGTGTGCGCGACGGTCGTGCCCTTGGCATAATAGCCGAGCCGTCCAGGAAATTTTTTAGCCAGCGTCAACAGCTGCGGCTCAAGAAATTTTTTGAATAACAGCGGACTGAGCTCACCGGCGGCGGTGTCAAAGATCATCACCACTTCCGCCCCGCCTTGGAACTGGAGTTCGATATTGGCCGCGAGCAACGGCACCAGCGTCTCGCAAAATTCCGCATAGAGCGCAAAGCTGGTCTTAGCCGGAATCAGATGGCCCTTATGCTCACCTTCGATCGCGTAAGAAAACAAGGTCCACGGCCCGCCGACAAAACCGATCAGACTCTTGTCCGCAGGCAGCACTTTACGCGTCTCCTGCATCGCCTCACGCTGAAACTCGAGGTGCGGAAGGGCTTGCGCCCAAGGCTTGAGCTTGCGGATATTCTCGTGATCCAGCCGCAGCGCGAGTTTTGGACCGGGATCATAGGTCAAGCCCATACCTAAAGCCTCAAGCGGAAACAATAAATCACTGAACAGGATGGAAACATCAAAATCAAAATCCGCCACGGGACCCAGTGCGACTTCGGCGGCCAACTTTGGCTTTTTACAAAGGTCCATAAACGAATGTTCTTTACGAAGCTTTTGATAATGCTGGTGGTACCGGCCCGCTTGGCGCATAAACCAAATCGGTGGGGTCGGTTGAGCGATCCCACGTAAAGCGTTGTGAAAGCGTGGATTCATAAGCGTCCTTCTTGGTTCCAGCGATAGCCTACGCCACGCACGGATTCAATACAACCGGCAAACTCCTCACCGAGTGCCGTGCGCAGCCTCAATATGGAATTGTCCACCGTACGGGTGGAGGGGAATTTGTCTTCGCCCCACAGCGCGTTCAAAGCATCATCACGGCTTAAAACGCGGGGACTCATCTCAACTAACAATTTTAACAATTGCAGATCTTTACTCGCCACGTTCACCGCCTGCCCGGACCGAGTTAAGGTATAAGCGGAGAAATCGACTTGCACCTCCCCCACCGTGAGCGTTTGCGCGGGCATATGATTTTCTAGCACGTGGCGCACACGCATCAGAAATTCACGCAAGTGAAAAGGCTTTGGAATATATTCTTCGGCGCCGAGATCGTAACCTTGTAAGCGCGATTCGGCATCGGTCCGCGCCGTCATAAACAAAAATGGTCTGGTTTGGGCGGAACCCAGCTCGTGAGCCAACTCAAAGCCGGTGCCGTCCGGCAAGCCAACGTCAAAGACGTAGAGATCAAACGGACTCTTGCGGTGTTCGCTGAGCGCCTCGGCTTTGGTGGTCACCCATACAGCGGCAAAACCTTCCTTGTGTAAACGGTCCTGAAGGGTGGCTCCCAACGAGCGATCATCTTCAACCAAGAGAATGCGAGTCATGCCAGCACCCCAGGCATTTCAAAGCGAGCGTGAAAGCCCTTGTCGGCTGGAACAAACTCCAGCTGGCCGTGCATTTGCCGCAGCAGTAAACGACAAATGTGTAATCCTAGGCCGCTTCCACTGGAGGCCTGAGGGCGATAGAACAAGCGGCCCAATTGCTGACGCGATCCGTGAAAACCTCGGCCATTGTCCGCCAGGGTGATGGTCAAGCGCTTCGCTCCTCGCGCCGCAATCTCCACCGTGATCTCGGTGGCTCCGCCATGCACCACGGCGTTTTGCAAAAGATTGCTAAGAATGGTGCGCACCGCTCGCGCATCGCCATGCACGACGCCGTTTTGTTTGAGCTCGATGCGCAGACTGGGCCACTGCTCGCGCATGGGCTCCAGCAGTTCTTGTAAATTCAACGTCTGTATAAACAGATGAAGTTCATCTTTGCTGGCTAGGAACAAAGAGTTTTCCAGCTGCAATTCCAAGCGCACAGTGTCGCCAACCAAGCGATCCAATATGGGCGCTTCACCTTGCGCCTCTTCCTTTAATGCCTCGGCTTGTATACGCAACGAAGTCAGCGAAGTCTTCACCTCATGGGAAAAACTAGCAAAGAATTCGTTGATCCGGCGCATGCGCCAACGCTCGCGCTGCACCAAAGCGATCAGTGCGCCTCCACCGAGCGCCAGCAGTACGATCCACGACAGTCCTTCCCAAAACAGCATATTGCGGGCCCGACCCCAGTGCTTCGCAAGCTGCGGCTGTAACTCCGACAGCGTGGTGACGGTACTCAACGAAAACTTGAACCACCACAACGCGAAAACCACGCTGAAGCCCAACCACAAGACGGCCGCGGTCAGCTTCACAACTTCGAAATTCCTAAGCCATTTCACGGACCGCCTCAGCCATTCGGGCAAGCGCCTCATCGAGCACGGCTTCACTGTGCGCTAACGACATAAAGCCTACTTCATATCCGCTCGGCGCCAGGTAGATACCGTGTTTTAAAAAAGCATGAAACAATCCGCGATAGGAATCGCCCATGGTTTTAGGTAAGTGCGTAAGACTGCGAAACACTTCATGACCGGCCGGATGAATCCAAAAAATCGAACCAAAGTGACTCACGTCAAAGCCTTTAGGATGGAGAATCGCGCTCAAAGCGGTGATAAATTTAAAGGTGCGGGTTTCCAGCACATCGTGAACTTGCGCGCGCTTGAGCTTCTCGAGCGTGGCCAGACCGCAGGCCATGGCGAGCGGATTGGCGCTGAGTGTTCCCGCTTGATAGACCTTTCCCGCGGGCGCCACTAAGTCCATTAGGTCCGCGCGACCCGCATAGGCTCCGACCGCCAAACCGCCGCCCAAAATTTTGCCGTAGGTGACCAAGTCCGGATGCAAACCAAGGCGCTCGGCCATCCCGCCAAAGGCGACGCGAAAGCCGGAAATCACTTCGTCAAAAATCACCAACGAACCGTTGGCATGAGCGCGCTCGAAAACCGTGTGAATAAATTCGGGACGTTGGACCAAGAGCCCATAGTTCGCAGGCAACGGCTCAACAATCACCGCGGCGATTTCCGCACCGTGGGT
>JANXMF010000090.1 GCA_025354795.1 Pseudobdellovibrionaceae bacterium | reverse complement strand
GCGGGTTGTTCCAATAGACGCAAGCCGAAAGCGGTGAACGTCGACTTTTCAAAAAAGTCTCGACCGAAAAAATCGCTAAAACCCTTTGTGGTTGAGATGGCTTGGCTCCGCTCGGAAAAAGTCGGCGGTCAGGAAGGGAATGACAGCTAGCCGCAGCGGTTACCCTCCAAACGTGCCCTATGAAGCCGCCCAATTGTCGATTCGCGAGCGAGATCGACTAGGATTACACAATAAACCGTGCGCAATTTTTAAAATGCGCAGTAATTATGGTTAATTCCCCACCGATCCAGTTGTGCTAGAAATCAGTTAAGCTGGCGATCCTGGGGCCGGGCGGTACTGCCGAATGAGAGAATCGATCCGCCGAATTCACCGCGCCGGTCGATAAAGTATTACTTTTGGTCACTCAAAATGCTTTCACACGAGGTAAAACATGAAGGGCAAATATTGCTTATATTCAGCTTCGTGACCAAGTAAGGGATGGGAAAAAATCCTGATCCGGCGTTAGGATCATAACTCCCGTCACGATTCTTTCGAGTGATCCGTTGCCCAACGGACACACCCGACAGTTTGCCATTTAAATCAAAGATCGGTCCTCCGCTATTTCCTGGCATTGAATCCATGTCTGAAACAGCGATTTTCACGAATGGCATAATTGCTTGTATTTTTCCGACTGAAACCAAGAGTTCAGGGTGCCATACGTCACGCGTGGTTAAGTCGTCTGCACTGTACAAGGCCGGTAAAAGATTGCTTTCGGCTAGCTCCTTTGCATTCCCGCGGTGAGGGATCATCGAGTCCAATTGTGGATACCCCATGGAAAAGAAGAGATTTGACGACCTCTTGGGGTCGACACCTAGTTTTGAAACATTATGAATCCAATTTGCTGGCTTGTAATTGATTCGACCCAAAATGAAGTCATTATGCAATCCTGCAATCCGACTACCTAGACCCAGTATCGAGATCTTTCTAGGCACCGCATAAAACTCTATCGTCTCGATTTTAATCCGCTCGCCGGCCGACGAAACTATATAAATTGGTTCGCCCAAAAAATTATTTTCATCAATTTTCAAAATCAAGGGGACGGAACTGTTATAACCGCTGCGTGAATTAAACAAGTGCTCTTCTTCGAGTCGATTTAAGAATGGTGCAACCACGTGTCTGTTCGTCAAAAAGTGCCCATCCGGTGAAATAAAGAAAAGCGTTCCTTGTGCGGCAACCGTGAACGCATAGATAGCCGACGCTAGACGATGTTGATCGAAATCCGTGGCCAAGAATCCGGGACGAAAGAATCCTTCCATTGCTCGCACATTTTCGGGGCAAACGAGTGAGCTCAAAACCAAACCTGTCACTAGTGTTCCCGATAGAAAATATTTTCGAATGTTCATAGTCTGCCCAATAGTATAAATTGTTCCCTATTTGGGAATGTCATATCCATCTCCGCCTGCTTTACCAATGGCCTTCAAAACGCGGGCCAAATTTTACTCTTATTGAAGCGGCTTCGTCGGCGCCGGCCCCAAAAGGCTGGGGTCGATTATTCGGGCCGCTCGTCAAAGATATGACCTTTGGGCTCCGGACTTTTTTCCCGAAATCAGTTTTGGGGGCCGATTATTCGGGCCGACCAGAACTCGGCGCGAATGCGTCCACCCCGAATTAAACTTATTGTGTTTGTTTTGCTACTGTCGAGCGGGCATATTTAGGACGGCCTGGTCCAAAGAGCACACGAGCGTAACGCCATCCACTAATTGGTCGAACAAATTTCGGAGTTGTCGAGAGCTGGTAAGTGGTTATATTCGTTCTGGTAAATAAATTTTGAATATGGGTGGCCGGTCAGTAAGGGAATCTTCGTGGGGCGCGGTTCGTGGCGGTTGGGACGGGCGATATGTTCAGGCGGCAAATCCGTCCCCTGATTGAAGAAAAGTCAAAAGTGCCAATGAGGTATGAGAACCTGACTGACGCTGGCTTTTGGCCTTTGCCTCAGGATTGGGACTCGGGTCTTTGGCTGTCAGATTTGGATGGTGGCTTAAAGTGACTGGATCACGCCAACGACCTCGGCGCGTTGCCCGCGCGCCAGATCCTGAGGATTTGGTTATGGCCCACGGTCTAGCCGTTAGCCAATTTGGCTACCATACCTTACGTAATTTCAGCCGCGACTGCCGCAAAGGGTCTCTGGCGGCCTAAATTTGGCATAGCCACTTATATAAGGTCTAGCTCGTTCCAAAAGCTCCGTCCACCTGACCAGACCATCGGGGACGCGGGAAAGGGCGCGCAACGGCAGTGGCGGGAACCTGAGACCCCTCAAAAACGACGTCCCCTGTGTGTCCCCAACTGCATCGAGCCAGATCGCCATGAGCCATGAACACGCCAATGGCCCCTGGAGCATTAGTTTCCTGATCGTGCTGTGGAACTGATCTTGCAAACTGAACTCTGTAGCTAATTTAAATCGCTGAAAGGAACTCTCTATGTGCAAATTTTTCTCGATCGTATGTTTACTGATGGGGATATCAACCGTCGCTCACGCCGAAGATCGTTACAAAATCGACTCTGTCATATGTCAGTCAGGCGCACTCGCGAATCGAAATATCGTTAAAAATGAAGAGCTTGTAGCTTTGCCACTTCGACAAGGAGATACTAGAATATCGCCCGATAAAAGTCTGGCGATTGTCACGCAAGTTGAACAGAATAGTGGCTACGAAAGTGGTGGCGCCATATATCCAAAAGGGGACGTTGCAGTTCTTTCTCTTCATATTGTGAAATAGCTGGTTCCAAAACCACTTGTTAACCCTATGAAACGAAATCATTTTCTCAACTGCGGGCTGACTTCGACCCAGTGCTACCGATAAGCCCAAAAAGCTCGGGCGCAGAAGCGTGGGTTTGAAGCGTGAGTTTGAATCAATGCGCTATTCCGAGAGACCAAAATTGCTAAGTGTAAAAAAAACTGACAACCGAGCCCTCCGCAGCTCCAAACTGAGCCAACTGAGAGCAAAATAAAAAGGGCGTTTTCTTGCAATTAGGCAACGGATGAACACAACCGCGATCTTCAAGACAATCTTGATAACTTACGCAGCCCTGGGATTTAAGTTCGCGTGGGCTGACGCTATCAAATGTGAAGAAGTTTTTAACCCTGCCACCCGGTTAACTTTTATCGGCGCTCGCAACGCTGAGCTGAACTCAGACTTGGAAAATAGCCAAAATCGGCGAGGCGTTGAAGCCGCCGCCCGAGCGTCGTTGGCAGGTGAGCCTATTTTGAAACAGTATTCTTTAGCTCTAGGACAGAAATTGAATATCTTGAGATCGGGTTTTGGGAAACCAACGGAAATTGTGTTAGTCAACGGAGAGAATAGCGAAGTGTTATTTTCTAGCTTTGAATTAAAGCGCAATGGCTCGTTTGTGTTTTTCGATTCTGCTCTTTCAGCCGACCAAAAGACTCTGGCTATGGCTTTTGCTGAAAATGGCTCAATTGATGACTTTCACTTAGTTGTGTTGGATCTACAGTCGAGGCAGGTAATTGCACAGATTCCTAGTGCGCAGTCACGTGACATCATCTGGGTGACGTCGGAT
>JANXMF010000039.1 GCA_025354795.1 Pseudobdellovibrionaceae bacterium | reverse complement strand
TTGGGTGTCCATTTTATAAAGTGTCTATCGTTTTTTTTGTGACTTAATACCCTGACCAAAAAGTTTTAAACCAAGCTGTCCAAACCCGGTCTCCCCACTCTTTTGGTCTACCCGTTTCAAAAACTAAAACTAGCCTCGCCGTCCCCGTATAAGGAGCGGCGGATTCATGATGCTTGATGCACGTCGCAAGTGACTTTTTTAGGAGAAAGATGATTTTTAGATACACAATCCCCTACCCCATCAATAACGTATGTTTCCAAATTTGGAAATAGCAAATAACTCATCATGTAATCATTACATGAAAAATAGCGCTAAACCGCTGCGACAAAGGCTTTCGCGCAATCGGACTCTGCATCTATATGGTTGGGCGCATACATGAGTTTGCATTAACCTGCGGCCGCTGTTGTGTTTAGCTCTCTTGAGTTTTTCTTGTCCGGCGGCGGAGCCAGAGGTGATCCCTGGATTTGCAGAAGGGGCCTTAAACAAAAATCCCGCGCAGGAAGTACGCCACCAAAGCAAGAGCCACAAGAACCACCAGCGCCGCAGGAATACGCCTCTCGTCACTCACGGGCCCACTTCCCGCTTAAGGATCTCCGTGCGGCGAACCGGCCATACATTCTCAGCGAAGTGGCGCTTGAGCATCGCCGCGTGGGCGGCAGTGCCCTGCTTCAAAAGCGAAGTTTCTGGAACAAGAGTCAGTTTCATTTCCGAAGTCAGAGTCTCAAGCCACGATTCACACTCAAAATCTTGTGCGGCGCGTTCAATGTCCACGCGCCGGGCTTTGGCTTCCTTTTGCCGATCGAGGAATAAACGCATTAGACGCTCGTCAGGCGTTTCTATGTGGTCAAGGGGTACTTGGCCCTCACTTGCCTGCTTGGCGAGGCTTATAAAGAATCCTCGTGCGTTTTGGACCTTGTTCTTGGGGTCCTTCGTGAACTCCGCGAACCGAAACACCAAAACCTCCAGATGTTCGGTTTGAAGATTTGGATAAAGCTGAATGCAGCGAGCCAGAACCGATTCTGTAATTCCGAGTGGCCGAACCCGACCAAGGTCGATTTGCGAAATCCCGCCGTCCGGCTGAGTAGAGGTAGATTCTTCTTTAATTAAGAAATCCCTACTACTACTAGGCGACGTTTCAACGGTTTGTTCAACGGTATTTAAACGGTTCTTCAACGGTTCTTCAACGGTATTTAAACGGGATAGGTAGTTTAGAGCCTCGAGATATGGTGCTTTTGGAATGGAATAAACAGTAAATCCGCCGGGGCCTTTCTTTATAGTATGACGCTTCAGTAACTGGGCACGTTTCAGGGCGTTGGTCGCCCCCCGAGTTGCCTCGTAAGACCCTGTCCTCAAGGCTTGCGCCAACCTGATCGACGAAACTGGCGGCGTTAATCTACATTCGTCGTGGGTCCAACTCCCATTTTCTTTTGCTTCCCGGACCAAGTAAAAAAATGCAGTTTTTTGTCTTCCAGCAAGAGTTTCAATTGGCTTCTGTTTTTCAACGGTATTTAAACGGTTCTTCAACGGTATTTCACCAGTTGTTAAACGGTATTCGGGTTGAGAGTCCTTTCCGTTTAAACGGTATTTAAACGGTTCTTCAACGGTATTTAAACGAAAATCTTCAACGGTATTTGAACGGTATTTAAACGGTTCTTCAACGGTATTTGCTGTAGGCTTATTGCTATCTAACTCTGCCAATTCTTGGACTACGCTCGACGTAGGTCCATTTACTTCCCTGCTTACAAGGTTAGCGGAAATGCGAGGTGCGCTAGGGAAAAGTCTTGATGGATCGTCAAATACCTTAATCTTATCTTTGTGATCGACAGGCTCTCCCTCGGTCTTTTGTCCTTTAATAGGGGGCACATCTTTTGGCAGTCGTCCCTTTAAAAATGCTGAAAAGTCTTTAGACATAAATACCTTCTGTCGCCAAGACTCGCGACCATAAGGAGCTAATGACATCGTAGTAGTCATTGGCGAGATCAGATAACGGGTCTGCTTCAAATACAGTCAGTCTCTCCATCAACGCTTCTTGTCCGGCAATTGCGCGTCTAATTGAGGAGGTAAGAACCCGGTCAGGATACTGGCTAATATAGGCCCCATAAATCTGCTCACTGAGCCTATTTTTCTCTCTCAAGGTTGGGATCATCGTTATGGAATCCCATTCAAGTTTCATAGCGCGAGCAAAATCTGCGACCGTCTCCATATTGGGCACTAGAGCTTCAAAACAACCGAGCTCGCAGGCGATCGGGGAAACGAAATGATTTGAAGCAGTCAAAGAGTTCTCGACCAAAGCATTCCAGTTTGGGGAGTTATCAAAGATGACCACTTCATAGCCTTTCAAAAGTGGTAGCAAATTATCTTGAAAGAAATATTCCTGTCTTTTCTCTGTTCTTAATTGTCGCTCGAGAAGCCCAAGGGAAGTCGTTTCAGGAATGATGTCCAGAGTTGGCAGATCAGTTTTTTGTACAACGTCTTCAAGCTTCGCTCTCTTTGAGAGTATTTCCGCCAACCCAGTCGGCTTGGCGGGAGAGTATTCCTCAAGCGATCCAATTTCTTTCTTCGGTAGAGCATAATTTGTAATTGAAATTTGGATGTCCAGGCCGACAATCACGACCTTTATTCCGTTCAAAGCAAGTGTACGAGCAAACGAGAATGCCATCGTCGATTTTAGAACTCCACCTTTGCCTGTGTGAAAGCAAACGATGTGCTGTTCCTTTGGCCGTTTCAGAAAACCAAAGCGCTGACCAATCTGGGGAAGTTGTTCAGACGACCAATTCCTTGTCTGAAGGTGCCCTTTTTTTACTCTGGACGCCTTTGGGATCTGTCCCTGATTTTCAGCATTGAATAAAGTTATCCTTGTAAAGCGGTCACCAGCCCTAAAGATATTCAAAATGTCTTTTGGAGCGTAACCCGTTTTTATGTTCATCTGGTGGCCTCTTTGATTTTACATCTTAGATGCGATTTTTAGCCTGTACTATAAAAATGAAATCACTTTTGCACAGCTCACGCAATAAAAAGCATTGGCTTAGGTCTAGGTTTTATAGATTTCGACTGAAGCGACGCGTCTTCAAGAAGCTACGAAGTGAGCCAATTTTCGATGTTCAATCCGGCAACTCGCCCGAAGTGCTCAACGTTATTTGTAATGACAGTGAGGTTTCGCGAGACGGCATGAGCTGCAATTAGCATATCTAGCGCACCAATCAGCTGCCCTTTGTCCTTCAGTCGATTGCGAATTTGGCCG
>JANXMF010000026.1 GCA_025354795.1 Pseudobdellovibrionaceae bacterium | reverse complement strand
AAAATTCAGTCGCTGACGATACTCCTCATTATTTTCGAGGGCGAAATCCCATTTGCTAGTTTGGCTGGCCTTGACAACGAAAACAATCGCCGCGAATTCACCGGTGCCTTTGGTGGAATCCGCGAACAATTCTATGCGCGGTTCGACCCTCACCAAGCGAGTATGGTCGCTGGCTAGCTCAAAGCGCGCCACGTAAGCGACCTGCAACGGATCCTTTAGCTGCAGCCTGGGTTGAAAGCTGGTTTTCACCTTGCCCAATTTGCGAAAGAAAAACAGCGCCGCACCGGGATCGCGTGGGCGCGCCCCGGTGCGAATGGTGCGTTGGTTTAAATCGCGACTTTCTTCGTCTTCATCATAACTGGAAAAACGCAGTTGCCAGCGCTTTTCCACATTTGGCAGCGCCAAGTTAAAAGCAAAGTCGGTGGACGTTGTGACTTTTCCGCCCTCGGTCCAGTTGACCAGCTGGCTAATGTTGACATGGGATTCGTTGCGCTTGTCGGTGTATTTACTGCGCGCCAGAAACAAATCGATGACACGACCGAGATTCGACACCCGGTCGGAAAGACTGTGACCCAATCCCACCGCGCGCTCCTCGATCGTGCCGATCGCCGGTGATTCGGTGGTAATAAAGTGCTGCCCGGCGTGGGTCGCGGGCACGAAAATCAAAGCGCACATTAAGAATAATGATGACCGCAATTGCCCTTTAACCTACACCTTTCAGAGTGAAGACGATGAATACCTTAGTGATGGTTATGCTGGTTGTTTACCGCTGGCAAGCTTTTGCTCACGTCCCGGTGGACGGAAATATCCATGCCTTACTTGCCCCCGCCACTTTGCGCACTCTGCCGCTCAAACATCAATTTGATTCTCCATTTCTAGGCGGCATGGGTCTAGTTGTGGAAGGCGATCTCAACCACCGCGGCGGAGCCGAAATCGCGGCCATCTACATGAACCATGTTTTCTCGATCCGCCAGGGCGATCAAACCATAACCGAAAAAACTCAGCGGATGTACATATCCACCGGCTATCGCTACTGGCCCACGCCATGGATGTCGGCCGCGCTCGCGTTTTACTCGTCATTTGGCATGGGCGACGCGGAAATCGTGCACAATGATTTCGGACAAAACAATTCTCCTCCGACTTCGGCCCAAAGTTCAGTTGGCTACGGCTTCGATCTTTCGCTTCAGATCGAAGCGCTTCACCGCGAGCGTTACAGTATTGTGCTCGACAGCCGTTACGCTTATTCGATCACTTCGAAAGCCCAGGAAGACGGCAATCTCTTAATGTTTATGTTAGGGCTCAAGTACTTTGTCCAGAGCCGGTCCGAGATCAGCACCCCGTAGAACCCCCTGGCAAGCCATTTGCAGGCTCTGCCTGGAAGGTCTTTTTCAATGGTAAATTACGCGGGGTGAAATATGTGGAGTTCTGAAGTTAAATTCCAAAATATGGAATGTCGCAATTTACAGCAATCAGTGCGAGAAGCGATCGATGAAATGGTGCAGCTGAGCCCCTCTGATTCGGCCGTGCACGCCACCTTCAATTATATACAGAATCGCTTCTGGGCCGAGATAAAAATTTCCTCCGAGTCCGCCTACCTATCGGTGATTGACGACGCGAGCTCATTGGCCGATCTGTTGGATCGTCTGAATTCGCGGTTTATGGTGCAGATTCGTAAATGGCGCACTCGCCGTTTTACCCCATAAGAGTTCTATTATGCCCCAAAAGTACAATTTTACCCCTTAAAAGGTTGCTGGTGCACAGCGATTCCCGGTCAGGCTGGGAGCTGCTGGCTGGTGGAGACAGAAAAAAGGGGCACTCAAATTGCAGCGGCAACCAAAGAAATGAAATGACTAAACCCTTAACCCCTAACATCAACGGAGTAACAAATGGCAAATGCAACGACGGGCTCTGATTCCCTACAAAACTTGAAAATCAAAACGCGCGCGAGTGAATCCGATATGGAAAAGGTCACTCACACTGCCGGTGAAATGATTGGTTCCATGGCTTCGGATCTCGCCGATTCCGCTACAACCTATGTCAGAGCCAGCGGCGATTTTGTCAAAGACAATCCGGCGCGCGGGATTGCCATAGCCGCAGCTGCGGGGCTGGTGGCTGGCAGCATTCTCACCTTAGCGATGCGCCGCCGCCATTAAATAAATTTGCCGCTCACGGGTCGCGGGCGTTTGCCCACGACCCGTGCCACCAATGGAAAACAACACCTATGATTTACAAGTATGCTTTAGGAGCCTTGTTCAATTGGCTGGGAGCGCGCAGCTCGCAACGTGTCTCGGCGCTGGTCTACAAAGTATTTATCGGTTCGGTGGTGGTCTCGCTCACCATATTTTCCCTGCTGCAATTGGGAATTATTTTGCAGCAGTATCTGAGCCAACAACCCGATGGTGTCGCACTGCAAGTCCTGGTCTTTTCCCTGACCGCCGGCGCCGGCCTTCTGGCGCTTTCCGCCATGTTCAAAATTAAGCCGAGCGAGGGTCCCCCAGTGTTGACCCGAGCCACGCCATTGCCTCCCCCCCCACCAATCCCCGTGCCGCGGTTGGCATTTAGTTTTTCTCGAGGTCTGCGCGCCGGCTTTTTAGGCCGAAGGCAATTTACCAAGCTTCGAACTAAGCAATCGCTTTGATGTCCAATAGTGCTACGCTTGGGAGAATTACTGCCCCGTCTTTTAATTCAGAAAACTCCTAGGCCTGCATTTGCTGGCATGAAAAATGTATTACTATCTGCTCATGAAAACACACCAAGCTGCCTTTGGCATATTTAGAAACCAAAACCACCTCGACCGCGCCATTCAGATTCTGCAAGAGCACGGCATGCGCCGCGCTGGAATTTTAGTGCTGCATCCGGATCGTCCTGGTCAAAAAGCCTTCGCCTACGAGTACCAGACGATGATTCGCGCCGGAGCGCTGCTTGGTGGGGCGATGGGTTTATGTATCGGCCTGATGGTGGGTGCTGCCACTTTTCCGGAATCCGGTTTTATGCTCGGGTTGGGATTTATGGGCGCTTTATTCGGGGCCGCAAGCGGCGCACTTGTAGGCATCGGCACTCCGGAGTCCGCTGTGCAACGTTACATGAAATATCTCGAAGATGGTGGAACTTTGCTATCGGTGCATGTACGCGATCCCAAGCAGGCAGGAGAGGCGATTGAAGTCTTAGAGACTGCGGGCGCGGAGGACATTACGCTCGGTAATGAATTGAGCCGTTGGCGGACTCTGTTTTTAAATAAACGTAAGCTACTTCCCGGTCTGATGTCCACTGCGCTAAATGACAACCGCTCACGTTGATAACGTGAGCGGTTCACCATTCTTAGTGGCCCTTAAAAAAGAACAGCCAAGCTAAGATACAAAAAAACCCGGGCACGCCTAACACGTACATTAAAATGGGTACAGCCACCCGGCCTTGAACGTCTTCTAAAATTTTACTCATCGCGTGCATATCTTTCGCTCCTTGTGAATGCGTAACTACTGCTGAGCGAAGATTGCAAAAACCTGACCAGACCGTATGCGACCACCGGATTCACAGAGTAGTCACTGCCGCCCCTTATTCACAGAGTGGTCACGGCCGCTCCGTTCAAAAATTACCCATGAGTACACTTATGACTCTTTATAAACCCGACAGAAACAACGTGTTCGCATCGGTTCGGGCACAGACCTTGCTTTTTTAAGAAAAACAACTCAAACGGAACGGGAGCGCCAAATGAATTTCACTGCAGATATTATCCAAGGCAAATGGCGAGAAATTAAAGGCGAAATGCAGCGGGTGTGGGGTCGTCTTACGGAAGACGAACTGGAGGAAACCAAAGGTGATGTCAAAGCCATTGGCGGACTGATCCAGCAGCGTTACGGAAAAAAGCAGGATATGTACCGCAAAGAAATCGGCAACATCGTTCAGCGTTTTGAAAATCAGCGTCAGGAAACCCACAGCGCGCTAAAATCCGCTTTGCGCCGAGAATAGCGGGCAACGGAAAATACCTGTGCGCAAATCAACCGTTTGGATTCTCTGCGTCTGTAGCACGCTAATACTGGTACCGTTAGCGTTCGCGCTCATTATAGTGCCGATCGCCTCACATAAGATCGAAAAATTTGTGCAGCGTAAGGTCCATGCGCAATGTGCTCACTGTCAAGTGTCAATCGCGCGGACCACACTCTGGTGGCCGTCGCTTTCGTTTCATCAGGTGCGAATTACGCTTGGCCGCAAAGGCGGCCAGTACTGTGAAATCAAGACTCCGCGCGTTTCGCTTTTTCCGCAATTGCAGACTCTCCTCGGCGGCGATTTGCATTTTAACGAAATAGTGGTGGAAACGCCCGAAATCTTTTTTTACGATGGCGATCAGCGCACCGTCGAGAACAAGACCGCCGGAAAATCGGTCGCGCCCAAAATCGACGCGCTGGAAATTGAGGATGGCCAGTTCACCTACATCCGCGACACCAAAGGAACTCACGCCGTCCTAACGGTGCACAAGATTGCCGCCGCGATGCGGTTGCGGCCGGGCGAACTCAGCGCCCACGCGCAAATGCAAGTGGGCCACTCGGGCGTGAGCAAACTCCAGGTGCATGCGCGCTTTGGCGGACGGCCACTGGAGATCGCCACCAAGCTACAAGTCGAAGAGCAAAATCTGGCCGACCTCAGCCGCTTCTTTGAACCCAATGCAGGAGTAAAATTAGCCGGCATTTTACTCTCGGGCTATGCCCTCTCCGATTCCATCGGTGACAAGTTACATGCGACCTTGTGGGCCCAGTACCGAGATTTCGCAATCCATGTTAATAAAATGTATGACCGCAATGAATTGCAAACGTTCTTTACCAATTTAGGAATTGCAGTCGCGGCACGCTCAAGCAATGTCGAAAATGCCCGACCCCCAAAGGGCGAATCGGTCGATATCAAACGCGAACAACCAGAATCCGTTGTTGCATTTATCCTTCGGGGCCTAAAAGAAGCCGCGCTAAAAGTTAGCCTTTAGCCCAAGTCCACTAGGAAATGCCAACCAGGCCAGAGGAAAAAATGGACCTCCCCCTCACGTGACCCTCGTAAAACGATTTTGAGGTCTGGTGCGGATCTTGAAGCTTGACAGAGCGAGTCCCATTTTTCTTAAGGAGACCACGATGGAAAATTCCAGAGTTCGCGCCGCCGGAGCAGTGACCTTCCTTTTGCTAGCTGTCGTTAGCTGCGCCAGTGAGCATCCCCAACCAAACCCCGCAACACCGGCCCCGGAAGCTAAAGTGGCAGGGCAAGGTGAAAACGCCTCGTTCATCGTGCAAATCAAATTCTCGCCCCATTCAGCCGGTCTTACCACTCTAGCTAAAGATATTTTGGACCAGTCGATGTCCAAGGCCCGACGTTCAGGAACGATCGATGAAGTCAAAGTCCTGGCTTGGGCCGACGCCGAATATCCTTCTAAGGAAAATAAACATCTGTCTAAAAATGAGCAGAATTTGGCGGCTAAACGAAATCAGGCGATCAACAATTATCTCCATCAGCAAACCAACGCTAGCGTGAAAACTTACAATATGGCGGAGCGTCCCAATGCTATGGAAACTCTCCTTTCAACCTCGGATGCACGCATCAAACACACACTGGAAGAGGCGGGCATGGCTACCACCGCCTACAACCTCAGATCTCCGGAAAACGCATCCAAGGCCGTAGTGATGGTCATTTTAAAATAAACTGGAGGCGAATTTATGGCGATCGAACTTCCGCCTTTGCCCTACCCGGCCCATGCGTTGGAGCCCTATATTTC
Organism: Pseudobdellovibrionaceae bacterium; assembly: GCA_025354795.1. GTDB lineage: Bacteria > Bdellovibrionota > Bdellovibrionia > Bdellovibrionales > UBA1609 > JALHOQ01. Next base: position 8,227 of record JANXMF010000026.1, on the reverse strand, counting down.
GAACCGTACGATGGAGTTTCATCACGACCATCATCACAAAAAATATGTCGACACCACCAATGCGCTGATCAAGGGATCCGAATTGGAAAACCTGGGCCTCGAGGAGCTTATGGAGCGTGCGCATGGCTCCAACCCCAAGCTCTATAACAATGCCGCGCAAGCGTGGAACCACAGCTTTTTTTGGCACTGCCTCACTAGGTCAAGCAGCGCACCGTCGCAAGATCTAAAGCGCCGATTGCTGCGCCAATTTGATTCTCTTGATCATTTCAAAGAGACCTTTCAAAACGAAGGCAAGGAGCTTTTTGGTTCCGGTTGGACCTGGTTGGTGCTCGATAAGAACGGCGCCCTCCAGATCCGCGCGCTGAAAGATGCCGGCAATCCGCTTGCCGAACTCAATGAGGTTCCACTTTTGGTGTGTGATGTTTGGGAGCACGCCTATTATTTGGATTATCAGCACGAGCGGGCCAAATATCTTAAAACCTTTTGGCAAATCGTGAACTGGGATTTTATCGAAAGGAACCTGGAGTCGTCCAATCGTGATAAGGACCGATCGGTCTTTCATTCCGATGCTCATGCCGACGGCGTCCACGCTCGTCTTAAGGACGTTTGAACCGGGCCTTGGCTCGCCTTCGTCATTATGATAGACAGGTCTAACTGTGGAAATGCTTGTGCAATTGTACAAAAAATTTTTGCGCGACGATACGCCCTCACTGGCTGCATCTCTGGCCTTTTACACCACCTTATCAATCGCCCCCCTACTGGTGATCTTTATGACGATTTCCGCGCGCTTGAGTGAGTCGTTGCAACAGAACTTAGTGGCGGCCACACGCCAAACTTATGGCGATCAACTTGGCCAAGCGGTGGAAATGATGATTGGGAGTCAGGTATCTTCAGAGGTCGGCACCAGTGCAAGCGCACTCGGAGCCTTTGGCCTGTTGATCTCGGCCAGTCTGATATTTGCACAGTTGCGCATGAACCTGAACAAGATTTTCAAAGTGGAAGTGGCCTCGCCACCCGAACCCCTCATCGCGAAAATTCTTTCTGGCTACCTGAAAGAAAAAGCCTTGCATGTTTTTTTGGCGGTGAGCCTGGTCGTGGTTCTTATCGCCTCGCTCTTGGCTTCCACCGCCCTCACCGCGGTTTTACGTCGGTTCTTCGGTGCCGCGGCCGCGCCGCTGATCGTGGTTGAGAATGTGGGGTTTTACCTATTGTTGTTTACCTTGGTTTACCGCCTAGTTCCGGCCCGCCATTTGCCCTGGAAGCGAGCGGCCCAAGGCGGTTTGCTCACCGCCATTTTGTTTGTGGTGGGCATGGAGCTAATCCGAATTTATATAGAGCGGAGTTTGGCGACCTCTTCCTATGGCGCTGCGGGCTCAGTGGTGGTTTTGCTCCTGTGGTTTTACTATTCGGCGCTGATTACTTTTATGGGAGCGCAGATGAGTTATCTGAAGTCCATTGGTTCTCGGACTTCTCTTGACCCCTAGGCTTTCGCGCTCATACTTTGGGCCGTGATTCAAATAAGTCTGTCGCCAAATCCTACTATGAAAAAAGTATTTTAAGAGATATCGATCTGCGGTTCCCCTCAGATAAAACTCACGTTCTACTCGGCGCCAGCGGTTCGGCTTTCAGGTGGGGCTTTACAACTAAGCCCAGGCACTGCACGGAATTCAGCTTGGGCTGGTCAACATCAACAGTTCAGGGTTGATTCCATTTTTGCCGTTTATAAACGCGGGATTTTAGCTCCCCGCAATTCTGGAACCAAATCAACCTGCGTTCTCCGTGCTTACGACCGGATGACGGAGCCCTGGCTAATTCGTCAGTGGCGTATCGAGCGCTGAGGTGGTTGCTGTCGATGTTTCCGATACCTTGATCAATGATTGATCGTCGGAGAATTTCACCACTTGAAAACCGAGATCCGAAATTAGAGAAACACCAAAAAATAAGGGCGGTGGTTCGCCCAAAAACACCCTTTGGCCCACGAGCGGCTCGCCAAAGTTGAACCACCGCTCAAGAACTGAGAGGTATGACCAAATTTCGGGCATTCCTCTGCCCCATCAGAATTTCCACCGGAATTCTGTGCAAAACGAATCAAATTTTACTTCTGGATGAGTAACGCCGGCCCTAATTTCGGATCTGGGATTAATGCGGGGAGACCCGCAAAAAGTACCTGGAACATTTTAAACCGGCGCCATTTCTCTTAAAGGGGGCCGTCTTGAGCTTCATTAATTTTGGACCACTCATCGCATTCACCATAGCTGCGGTGCCGAATCAAACTCAACCGGAAAGTCGGAGTAGGAATGCCCATTGCTGAGCACCCCCTCCACGGATCCGTGCGGGCACTACTAATGCACACGGCTCTTACCTCAGGTAATAACGCCCATTCGCTTGAGCGGATAAGGATGGTGGACTTGAACTTTTGGGAGCCAGCAGTCAATGAGCCGATTCATTCGTGGCCATGTCAGCGTACTGTTCTGGCTTCGCCTTCGAAGCACGTGGAACCAGTAGCGACTGACTTGCTCACTAAAATTACTCAGGGCGCGAGTGTTGTTTGGCACTCCGTAATAGCGGTGATGTCCACCAACGACCGACCTCAGCCATTTTCCCTGTTCGGGAACTGGTTGATGCATGCGCCTGCGCAACTCTACTTTCAGCTCTTGAAGCTTTGCTCTCATTTTCTTTTTGATCGTTCGCCGAAGAACCGTAAACATGCCATTGCTCCGTTTCACTCCACAAATGTGGGTGAACCCCAGGAACCCGAATGTTTCCGGTCTACCCGATCCACGCTGCTTCCGGTTTCTGATCGCATATGGACCAAATTCCAAAATCCGCGTCTTCTCGGGATGAAGTTCAAGACTGAACTTGAGCATGCGCTCTTTCAGGTCGGCCAAAAACTTCTCGGCTTGCGTTTCATGTTCAAATCCCACAACAAAGTCGTCAGCCCAACGCACGACAATCATCTCGCCGCGCGATTTGTCTTGCCGTCTCTGCTGTGCCCACAAATCAAAAACGTAATGAAGATAAATATTCGCAAGCAAGGGACTGATGCTCCCGCCTTGCGGTACTCCTTCTTCCGTTTCTTCTCTGCGGCCTTCGATCATGACACCAGCCTTGAGCCATTTCTGGATCAAGCGGATCACTCTCTTATCCTTAATTCGATGTTCGACAAATTTGATCAACCATTCGTGGTTGAGATTGTCGAAAAAGCCCCGGATGTCAGCATCCAGGACCCAGTTCACTCGTCTCGTAAGACAACCGACATACAGGGCATCGAGACAGTTGTGCTGCCCTTTACCCGGCCGGTAGCCATACGAGAACCCGAGAAAGTCTGTCTCATAGATCGCGTTCAAAACTTCAACCGCACTTCGCTGGACGATCTTGTCTTCCAGAACAGGTACCCCCAGGGGACGCTGCTTCCCGTCGGCTTTGGCTATGAACACTCTGCGTACAGGCTTTGCTCGGTATCTACCCTTTTGCAGTCGCTCCAAAAGATCTTGAAGATTTTCTTCAAGATTCTTTCCGTAGCTGACCCACGTCTCGCCATCAACTCCGGCTGCGGCAGTTTTCTTCATCGCGAAGTAGGCTGCTCGAAGCCGATCAATGTTCGAAATATGGTGCATCAGGTTGGTGAACTGCACCTTCTTATCGCTTCTTGCGACTTTGCGTACACGGTCAAGCGCACTTTGCACACTTTCTCGGCACTGAGTCCGTTGTATGTTTTGCTTGCCATGTTCCCTTCGGTCAGCCGCCTTCCCTCCATCCCGCTCCGCAGGCGTGTTTGCACCGCCCTTGTTCGCGAACTTCGCAGGTACTTTGCGTCTGTCCGACTTCCCATGATCGTGCGTCATCGTCGTGCGTCCTTAGACTTCACGATGCGAACCAGCGGCGTTGCACCCCTGGTTGACCACGGGATCTCCCGGTTCTCGCGCAGATTGTTTCGGAGCATGCTCAAGGTCTTTGACCCCGCCGGGTTCCATGCGCTCTTGCCATTACGATCGCATGAATGTGGTCTTCCGCGTCCTCCTAGGACGTCGACACCCGGGCTTATGATTACGGGGCTCAATACTTGGCCTACTTCCAACCCTGTCAACGCTTCGAGCGTACCATCGCGGATACTCACGCATGACTCGGGCACTTTACCGATGGCTAGTCGTTTAAAGGTTAAATTTAACACTAACACCAATCTGCCGGTTTATCCCGGCGCTCAGGAGGTGTCAAATGACTGCTAATAATCATCCAAACCGAATCGAATTTCTTCTCCGTTCAGCGACCGGAGACTTGGCGGATTTAAGACGCCAACGAAAATTGCTCGAAAAAGAGTTTGTCAGACGCGGATTTGATCTTTCTACATGTTCACTCGAAATCTACAGGGACACACATCAGTCAGGTCTGCGGCCTGGGCCTGAATTCCAGCGAATGAGCCGCGATGTTGCGACGGGAAAGCTCGATGTCGTCATGGTTTCACGGATGAATAGAATTTCACGCAAGTTCACAGAGCTTCTGAAATTTTACAAATTCCTCGAGACCCATCGTATTCGCTTTATAAGCGCCGAGGAAAATGTGGACTCAATCACCTCGCATTCGATGCAAAGAGCTGTAGACTTCGGCGGTGTGCGATGAACGCAACCAAACTCGGGCCTGAGGTCATCACTCTCAGTTCTCTCGACATCAGTCAGTCGCACTCCCTTTTTCCGGGACCAGTCGCTACGAACACTTCGCCCTTTCGAGCCTCCCACACTGGTCACGCCAAGCTGCGCTTTTGTCATTCCCCGTGTCCTGAAGGCGTCGGCTGGGGCAAGTGTCTTCGCTCCCTGCTTTCATGTTTTCTGCCCTTCATTGCTTTGCGAAAGGGCGATCAAAACAGAAAGTCCCCTAACAAAGGAGTTCATAACATGAATCAAAATCAAAAAACGGTTGAACAAAATGAAATTCAACCCCAGTTGCCAACACAACTGCGAGCGGTTCTAAGGATTGTCACCGCCGACAGCGAGCTGCAACAAAAGGCCCTGCCATTTGTGAATGTCGAACGGCGCGAGATCGATTGGACACGCATTTTTCGCCATGACTTAAGCAGCGGCCATCGCGCGGCGCTTATTTGGGCCAAAATTTGCTGGCTTGATGAAATGCCCGTGAAAGCCGATCCGATGGATCGAGCTTTCTCGATGGATAAATGCCTTCGAGAAGCTGTGATTGAGGCTTTAAAAATACGTTGGGGTCTGAGCCATTAGGCTCGGACTTCCTTAGGATTTTTAACAATAAACTCGTGAAAGGAGGAAAACATGAGTCTTGATAAAATAGGACAACTTGCCGCAGGGGTCGTTCTCGCGGCGGCCGTCGCGGGGCATTTGGATTCACTGAATCGCTGGGTCCAAGTGGCTACCGCCAAGCTCGTCTGGGAATCCCGCACGGCGACGTGGGGAAGCCCGATATTTTTCCCCGAGAGGGGAGCCAAATTTTATAAACTAACCAACCCAAAGGAGGTGCGTAATGCAAACAGAAAGCAAGAATCGAATTGATATCAAAGTGAATCTTAACTACATTCAGAGGAGGTGTTCATGAGTCTAAATAAGAAAGTATTTCTATATGGAAGAGTTAGTACCGACCAGCAAACTGGGGGGCTAGAATCGCAGGTTCGTGCGCTTAAGGAATATTGTGCGATGAACAAGATCACCGATTACGAGCTATTCACTGATGAGGGCATCAGCGGAACAAAGTCGAGTAGACCAGCTCTTGATCGAATGATGGCAGCCGTCAGAAATGGCGAATGCTCTTGTCTTGTCGTCTATTCTTTTTCAAGATTTGCGAGATCTGTAACCCACTTGCTCACGGGGCTTGAGGAACTCAAGAAGAATCAAACGAGTTTTGTCAGTCTCACGGAGCGAATCGAAACTGATTCTTCTATTGGAAAGGCCGTTTTTGTTATTATCGGGGCGATCGCGCAACTGGAGAGAGATTTAATTTGCGAACGCGTAAAGAATGGGCTCGCCAATGCTCGGGCAAAAGGGAAATTGATCGGAAGAAAAAAGCTTCGCGATTCAAATTTGATCCGGAGCCTTCTCAAAGCGGGAATGTCTTACCGAAACATTTCCAAGATCGCAAAATGCTCGCACGGCTCGGTCCATGCGGAAGTTTTGGCGGTTCGCAAAGAAGAGCTTGCTCTCAAGAATGCTGAGATAGTGGCTTTGCAGTTAGCGAAACAGCAAGCCGACGCCGCTAATTTAGCCGCAACCCAAAAAGCAGAAACGTCTTTTCCGGATACGAAAGCTGTCCCTGCGGCAGCTTAGTCTTGTTCAGATTCGTGAACCGATAGGTTAATAACCAGGAGGGGTTCATGACTATCTTCTTTCTATCTAGTCCAATTGGTTTGGGCCGTCACCAATGACGAATACTCCGTCAGGTGGCGAATTTTTTATTTTAAGAAAATCCGTCATTACAAATAATTTTAGAATCGTCGTCGATCATGCACAGCTAAGTAAGCTTCGAGCTGCTGCATATTTTGCAAGTGCTCGAAATGAAGATTCAAGAGAAGGGGCAGCAACATGAGCCACCAGCCATCTAAAGGTGAGATCATTTTATATAAGTCGGGTGACGGACAAACGAAAATTCAAGTGCGGATTGAAGACAAAACAGTTTGGCTGCCACAGAAAAATATTGCCGATTTGTTTCAAGTCTCCATTCCCAGCGTCAATGAACACTTGACCCACATTTACGAGGAGGGAGAGCTAACCCCGGAAGCAACCATTCGGAAATTCCGAATAGTTCAAAGTGAAGGAAAACGCGAGGTTAGCCGTTCAATTGACCATTACAACCTTGACGCCATTCTAGCAGTTGGCTACCGCGTGAGAAGCGCTCGTGGAACCCAATTTCGGCAATGGGCTACCGCACAACTGCACGACCTCCTGGTAAAGGGCTTTGTCATGGACGATGACCGACTCAAAGAAGGGAAATCAATCGGGCAAGATTATTTTGATGAGCTTCTCTTGCGAATCAGGGACATCCGGGCTTCGGAGAGAAGATTCTATCAAAAAATCACGGACATTTATGCGACCAGCATTGATTACGACGTCAAAGCCGAAATCACTCAAGGGTTCTATGCGACGGTTCAAAATAAGCTCCACTGGGCAGTTCACGGTCAGACTGCCGCCGAAGTCATCAAGTCCCGCGCTGATTCAACAAAAAAGAACATGGGACTTACGACCTGGAAGAATTCGTCCTCGGGGCCGATCCGCAAGATGGACGTTTCTATCGCCAAAAATTATTTAACCGAAGAGGAGATGGCCGCCCTCAATCGCACGGTCACAATGTATCTTGATTATGCGGAAGATCAGGCTCAGAGCCGAAAGCCCATGTCGATGGCTGATTGGGTTACGAAGTTGGACGGCTTTTTGCGTTTCAATGAGAAGAACATTCTCACCAACGCTGGGAAAATCTCGCACCAAATGGCGCTCGAACACGCCGAAAGCGAGTTTGAGAAGTTCGAAGTCGAACGACGAAAGATCGAAGTGGCAGAGCCGACAAGTGACTTTGACAAAGTTGCTAAACAGATTTCGTCCAAGAGGCCACAGGAGAAAACCAGAAAGTTAAAAGGCGACCCCAAAAGGAAGTCGTCGAAGAAGAAAACCTGAGGCCCGCTCGCCTCCAATGTTGACCGGCAATTACGCCGGCGACCTTTTTAGGCCGGTGTGGACAAAAGGATCGTGATTCTGGACGTTCGCCGGGGTCGGACTTCAAGTCGGCGCAAACACCATCTGGCGGGCGCCAGGACGTCTAATCGGGTAGACCGGCCCCTTTCGGAAGCCGGCCCCACCACAGGTGGGGTCGAGAACTGGCGCGGTGATATTTGAACTGTTTTTTCTCGGGTGGGACGAAATCCAAAAATTTGGTTCGTCGGTTTGATGCGCTCACTTTATAAACATAATTCAGGTTCGTCAAATTATTCTTCACTTTTTATTATAAAGTAATATTGTTTAGGTTGTGCCAGGCACTATCGTTGGCCCTTTTGGCGCGTTCGATTTTTTATCCATCCAGTACTCCTTTCTTTCGGTCCAGGTTTTTCGCTTTAGCTCTTTGAGGGCCTCTAAGAGCCTCGTCTTGTTGTTAGCGTCGTGCACTTGCCATGGCGTGTAGTTCCATAGCGCCTGGTGAGGGCGTTGTTCATTGTACCATTTGATGTAAGCGCCAATTTCTTCCTTTGCCACTGCTTCGGTTTGATAGTCGCCAACAACGTAAA
>JANXMF010000025.1 GCA_025354795.1 Pseudobdellovibrionaceae bacterium | reverse complement strand
TGGTGCCGCCGCCAAGGAGACCAACGCTCGCGTGATGCGAGCGTTTCGATACATCAGGGCGGAAAAAACCTAGTGTCACCTATACAGTTTCGCGAAATCAAATTTTACTTTTCCTAAACCATTCTAATAGATATCACGACTTTTGAACTGCGAACAATTTTCGGAATGCCCCGAAGACCGCTTTCGACCGCGTATGTTCTGGGACATAAATTTTCTAAAAAGCGTAGATCTTCCTGATCGAAACGGAGCTCCGAAATTGTTACTGCTAGCCTACTCTCAATGGACCGCCCCAGAGTCTTGGCCATGCCAACCGCCGAAAAAATCTCATTTTCAGTTGAATGTCGGCGAGAGCGCCGGTTGATTTCATGAGTTATGCAGCCTTCTCCTTTCCGTTGTCAACTTTTTCTGTTTGTAGTTTTTCGATCGCCCTTAACACTGCTGGAATATGCTCCGCCCCATTGATGGCTCTGAAGCCAGACTCCGCGTTGAGTAGGACAGTGCCGAGCCAGCGCTGTGACATGCCCTTCTTGGCAGGTTTGCCGCGGTAGTTGGGATTGTAGTTTTTCACGTTCTTCTCGCGATGGCGGACGACAGAGAAAACATTCTCGATTCCGTTCGTACTTCTCAGTGACGGACGCAGCTCTTCTGGGACATTCAAGCGGTGAAGAAGCAGGATTTCGTCGAACGCTTCAAGCAGCGAGTTGGCGGCAGACGGATTGATCCCGCGAAGCCATTTCTCAAGCTCAGTAAGGGCGCGTAGGGCATCCTCATGCTTGGTGTGCTGGAGAGCGATGGTGAAAAGTTCCTGAGCCCGCTTGCGGTATTTCTTCGCCAGATGCTTTTGGATATTGCGGCCCTTGTGGATGACGCACCGCTGGTGCATTAGCTTTTTACCGAACTTCGCCTTAAGCGCGGCGATGATGCCCTTGCCGCCGTCGGTGATGAACAGGCAACGAGAAGTAAGCAGAAGCCCACGCTCTTCGAGCTTTGCAAGTAACTCGATGGTGATCTCGCCGTTCTCGGTGGCGCCTTCCCAGAAGCCTAAGACTTTTTTCTTGCCGAGGATGTCGATTCCGAGGGCGACGATAAACGCAACGCCGCCGCGATGAACGGTGTCGAGCATGATAGCGAACGGCTTGAAGTCAGCCAGAGAGCGTTCAGAAAATTCCTTTAGCTTTTTTGCCGACGCCTCGACGAAGTGGCGCGACACCGATGACGGCGAGACGCCAAAAGCTTCGGCGGCCTTCACCACGACCTCTTCGTAGCGACGACCTGAGAGGCCCGCCATTAAACGCGCCAGGAGCTCGTCAGAGAATTGTCCACGCTCCTTGAGCTTCTGGTAGGTCGGCAGTGTGATCTCGCCGTCAGGGCCTACTATGCGCGGTTTATCGCAGCGAATTTTCTGGTCGCCAACGAAGACTGACCCACCCTCGCTGCCCCATTTGAAAACGCCGGGGACCAGAGGCGCATGATCGGGGCCAGTGATGTTCTCCCGCTCGATTAAAAAAATCGACTCGACGAGCATCCGTCCGAGGTCATGGTGAAGGGAGTCGAAGGCTTGCTTGCCGAAGTTGGTTATCGTCAGCAGTTGCCTCGCCAGACGCTCCTCGCCAAAAAGGTTGTGAAAGTCGCTTGCAGCTTTTTTTCGGTTCTTGGTACTCTGTTTCATGAGCGGGTAGTTCCTTTCTCTAAGTAGTGGAAATCATTCCACGAAAGGGCTCCCTCGCTCAACTTTCAACTAACTCTGAGTTTTTTCCCAACCGCCAGTATTCTGTGTCGTGTCTAACCGTTTGCTAGACTTTGGCCCGAGCGGCCGGCGACTACCTGAAATCCATACTTGAGACCATTGTAGGAAGTCCCGATAGGTAACTGCAAATATTGGTTTAAGGACCTTGCCCGGACAGGAGGAAATAGTGCGACTCAAAATCGTTTTACTGTTCTGCAGCCTAAGTGTTGTAGCGAGGGCCGAACATCTGATTCTTAGTCAGAGTGACGCTCCCAGATTTGTGCCCAAAGAACATACTTTTGACACCAATGACATAGACCTTGTTGACGGCAAGGGGACACTTCTTCACCACTTTGAAATGTGGGGACTCTACGATCACGACACTGCAATATTGATTGCTGAACTCAATTCCAAGCTTCGGATTGCTGGCAAAGACGGTGATATTGCACTCGACATCGACGATATCAGAAGACAAACAAGCTTGGCTGCCTATCATTACCTGCATGACTTCAAAAATAGCGTTGTCTCTCGTAAGGCACTTGATGCAGAGAATGCCGCTCGCACAACGATGACTCAAGCAAGAGAAATATTGGGGATTAAAAAGCCAATTGGTCAATCCGACTCAGATTACATAGTCTGGGCTGATCGAGTGAAGGCTGATCGAGTGAAGGCTGATCGAGTGCAGGCTGATCGAGTGCAGGCTGATCAAGTGATGAAATTACAATCAGAAAACCTGCGTCAAATCGAGGATTTGAAGGCATCCGCTAAAATAGAAACCCAAGAAGGAATACGTCATGCAAATGAGTATATTAAAAAATGTACCCCTTCAGATGGTACTAATAGTCCTGAAATCGACCTTTCACATCAAGATGGCCTTAGAATAAATGACCACTACGTTTCTGGCGACAATATCCACTTCGGCGCCTCTCACCACAGTCAAAATCCGATAACCCACTCATTTCGCGCTTTAGTCACATCCAATGGCAGAGTTTTAACGGCAGGCCTTTCAAAAGTGTCGGAAACCAAGGGATTGGGAGAAACTTATAATATCGCGATTCCTAAAGGCATCCCAGCGGGAAAATATTCCATAATTTTGTGCCACAAAGACAATCAACAGACCTATCGCGGGTCTAAATTCGATTTTTATCTTGATGGTAAAAGTGATTCGCCTCCAAATACAACATTGAAAATCCCAGCAACCATAAGGTAATGACAGTTTCATCGGCAGCGTGTGGCACCGTATGCCCTAAGTCACGCTCTGACCTCAACCTGTAAAGATGTATCACTACTTGTGGCGGCCCCAAGGGCGCTGCATCGGAGAAGCAGGTTATTTGTACAAAAAATGTTTAGTGCTTTGGACGACTTAATTGGAAAACATTCTCGATTCCGTTCGTACTTCTCAGTGACGGACGCAGCTCTTCTGGGACATTCAAGCGGTGAAGAAGCAGGATTTCGTC
>JANXMF010000016.1 GCA_025354795.1 Pseudobdellovibrionaceae bacterium | reverse complement strand
GGCCACTTGTTGGTTGGCTAAAATGATCGACCCTTTCTGATCGCCCCATCTTTGGTTCTGCTTGCCGTGCTGGTAGCGCTTGCCGCAAAGCTCCTCAACTTCTCGCTCACACTCTTTGATGAACTTGGTTATTGCCGGCGGCAACAGTGTTGAGATCAGCAAATGCTGTGTGTCGATGGGCCCATCGAGACCTTCGAATTTCTCGTCGAGAATATCCTGACGACGGGCGTGTTTTAGTGGCTTGCGGTTGATCTTCTTCACCGACTTGAGTACGTTTGCCATTGGGTGGCTCCTCTCTATTTCTGCAATTCATTAAGTCTGATAACCTATTGAAAACACAGATTGGTTGAGCCACTCAACCTTTAAATTTCAACTACGCGTGGGACGAGGTCTGATTCCGTTGACCTGCGCATCAAGCGCGGGGAGCTCTAAAATAAAGTATAAATGAGCGGAACCAGTATTGCGCCTTGCGTGTAAACTAGCAACATGCCAACTATCAAAAAAGTAATAATCAAAGGTAGAAAAACGAATTTGCGATGAGCGATTGAAAATGCAATGAGCTCGGACAGCAGAGTTTTCACGCCGTTGTTGTATCAAAAGCAAAAGGAAATGACAGGCTTTTTAAGCACGAAGTGCGATAACCTCTCTTCATGCCCACCTTAGTGACATTATCCTGCCACTGCCCGAAAGTTGGGTTAGGGAAAATCCAGCCCCAGTACAATGCCGCAACGGGTGGGATCCTGGAATCAAAAACGCCTCAACTGCCGATTCCTTAAACTAATGGGCGATTACCTTGGCGATAAACGCGTCGTTTATGGATGCCTAATGCTTCGAATCGGAATTCGAGTATGGGCCTACAACTTCGAGATGCTTACTCTTCAAAAATAAACCCTGGTTCTAAGATTTGTAGCGCGACGAAATATACTTCGCTATGCTGTTCCATGTACAGGAGAACGAAGTGATCATTTTTATATGTGTACTTGCAGGCTTTATTTCACCATATAGCTGGGCTGGCAGTCGCCGTATCAATTTGTTTGTTCCTTCGGATCAGTTCGAAGGAATATCCGAAAAAAATAGCATTAATATGCGAGAGATCACGAAAAATTTTGATAGCGATTTTAGATTCATTTCGGCACATTTCCGCGAGGATAAGGATGAACTTAGACTTATCTACGGAAATGATTTAGCTTGTCAGGGCCTACAGACGAGCGCACACAAATACAAAGATGGTGCCATTTTCTATAAGGTTGTGTACCCGACCATTCATGATCCTAATTTTTTAGCCTCTATGATCCCGAGTCGAAAACCCGCAGTCCGACAAGCTATGTTGTTTGACTCGGAAAAGTTCAAAGATACACACGGTTGGGGATATGCCGTGTTCAATGCCCAAGGGCTTACATTGCCGGGCAGTCCTGAGAAAACCAATCACGCATGTTTTGCTTGTCACAGTCTTGTCGAGAAACAGAATTATGTATTTACTATGAAAACTTTGGGAATTTTACCTTCAGATGTATTCGTTCCCGTTGAAAAGACCCTTAGCCGTGGCCTCAAGCAAGACGAGCGTGAAGCAAAGCTCTTTAAAACCAAGGTGATAGATTTTACACTTTTGGATCCGGAGTTACAGCGCATAATTGCCAACGGAAAAAATAAGGTTAATATCATGGTGGGCGATATTATGAACGAAGAGTTCACTGGCTTCATTGCCGAACTCTCGTACTATTTATATAATAAAACCTTACAGTCTGGTCTGCCTTCGGTGGCAGTCAAAGATGGGGTCGATGAGATAATGTTTAACTACGCCTATGTTGATTCCGATTCGAAACATATTTGCTCGGCGCAGAAAAAGGTCATGCGTTACGGCGCCGGAACTTTTTTCAAAAAGGAACGGCGAAAGCGGTACACAGAGCATTTTAAATGTTTTTAAAATCCGCGTGTGTAATAAAAACTGAAAGCTGTCCGTGAAACTTTCAAAAATCAGAGAAATACTAGAAACCGAAGCACCACTTCATGATGCCCTTTGGCTAGAACAGAGCTGGGCGAGATTCAGACTTCTCCTTGAACAAAATCTTAAATTTATTCGGGGAAAAAGAGTTTTGATCCTTAGTTCATCAGGAGAATTGTGGTCATTGCTGGCCCAAGAATGCGGAGCCGAATCAGTCTGTGTTAAAAATAATTTTTCTTTTACCAATAAAATTGAAAGAAACACATGCGATACTGTACTTTGTTTTGACGTCTTTCAGATTTTTGACATCAATTCTACTTTAGACGTCCTTAGGGCGGCAAAAGTTAAATGTCTAATTATCGATGGCGAAATTTTTTCTGACAACTGTGATAAGTTTCCGCTTTTAAAAATTGAACTCGGCCCCCAGCTGAACGGCCTGCGCTCCACCGACAAACGGCGACCACAGATCCTTACACTTCCCAACCGCGTGGCAGTGGAATTCTTTTTCCAATATCATGGATACCATTTCTGCGATCTTACAACAGTTCACAAAGATACAATCGCAAACCCCAGCCTTGCCGATTACCGAACCAATAGACGCATTGCCTATTTAGCAAGCCTAGAGGCAAACTTGATGCCTTAAACTCATAGCAAACCTTCCTATTGCAGGGATCGCTTCCGGCCTGAGGCGAAGGTGGGGACGACGTTATGAAACAGATGTCGCGCTCTAGGTATTAATAAAACAATGATTTCATTCTTGGCCGCAATAAAATAAAGTGTCCCAGAAACGAGGAGCGCGCATGAAAATCCGAAATATAAATTAATATAGATCCCTAAAAGCAGACCCACCAACGCGCCCAACTTTCCAACACTAAATCCCCATGCACGGTCGCCCTCCACACTAAAACTTTGCAAAATCAATACATATGGAACTTCAGCTATCAATGCGCCAATCCCAACCATAATTGACACTGCTATTATCCTCACAATTAAATACTTATTTCCAATCAGGCTCGACTTCAACACCGTAACGACAATCGGCAGAACAAATAAATAACTCATTAAAATCAAACAGCTCGACTGCATACTTCGAATAGAATGCCGCAACGCCCATAGGCCCCCGACGGTAGCAAAGAAAAGCAATGAAGAATAGATAACAGGCATCGTCAGCTGTGGCGGGCCTAAAAACAGTGTACCAATGCCATACATTGCCATCACAAAAAGCATGTAGGCGACACCCATAAAGAACAGTTGGTTCTGCCTCATTTTAACTGTCATCGTCGCCGGCTGCCGAAATATTAAAATATTAGCGGCTGCTAGCAAGACAACCGCTAGCCCTAGGGCAGGTAAGGTTATCAGACGAGAAGCTGGACGAATAAAATAAGGACGGTTGTCCGTTGGGATTTCGACATTATAACCACTCGTAAAATCGGTCATGACCAGCCCCGGCATTTCGCGAATCAATTTTTCGTTCTCTCGCTCAATTGGACTTCGACTTAGAATAAGAACCTCACGCATACGACTCCTAGACAAATCGGGATTTTGATCGACGGAAATGTTGCTCAGACTCTGGACATATGAAAAAAACGCGGCGTGCTCAGAGAAACCATCGAGCTTCAGCGTTTGTTTGGCAGAGGAAGCGATAACGTTTAAGACAGAGCGGTTTCCTACTCCACTCATGAACCGGTATTCATCAAAAAAAATCATGCCTTCTGCGGTTAGATGATCCCACAGCGTTCGCAAAGCCTCTACAGTGAATAAATGCGATTCCAATACAATGGGATTGAAATTAGCACTGTGGGTACCCGTCTGGACGCCTTGTAAAACAATTAAGTCAAATTTCTCGTGTGTCGTCTCGATAAAATGACGACCTTCATCTATAACTTTGATGACCCGAGGATCGTCATAAATCTGTGTAGCTTCTCCACTAAGATATTTTTTAATCAGACGAAAGACATTTTCGTTAATATCTAAAGCATAAATTTTTTGAGCTTGATATTTCAGCGCCGCCGCAACGCTCCGGCCGCCACCGGTGCCGATGACAAGAACGTTCTTGGGTCGTCGAAAAATAAAAGGTGTATCATAAGTCGGATGGAAGGATTCAGGCTGCGAAGACACTCGTAGATCGCGAGCGGCGGCTACGGGAGAGAAGCGCGACCCATTGGTTATCAAGATGTTTTGATTCAATCTGGTTGAGCGCACTAGATCAGTGAGAAAAAGCGGTGTGTAGACTGTTTCCGCGATTTTAAAGCTCCCCACCAATCCCGGGGAATAGGTTTCCACACATGACGGTACATTGCGGGGAGCTCTGAGTAGAATAAGAGTCAGCGTTCCGCAGACAAGCAAGTAAGAAAAAATGGCCCGACGATGCTTGGATCGCAAAACCAAGCCTGCGCCGGCAAGGGCGAGTAGTGGTGGTATGATGACAACATGGGCAGAAAAATTTCGATAGAGGAAATTCGTACTAAGAGAAGTGGCCATTGAGCCCATCCCAATCGCTAGCAACAAAACAGAAAAATCTGCTCGCGCAAACATTTGACAGACAAAAATTCCGGCACCGATAAAGGATATAAACAACCACAACCATGACATTGAAGGGTAAACCTTGATTCCCACAATGGCGGTCGTAAGGCAGGTCGCGTGAATGTAATAAAGGCTTCGCCAATTCCAACTTTTTATCAGCGGGTGGGTTCCGACAAAAGTGCCAACAGTGAGTGACACCAAAATGGCCGTGGTTACAGCAAGGGATAAGTCATTCGAAAGTACATAGGTTGCCTGTTGAGGCAATATCGTTTCAGCGAGAACCAAAGAGGCAACAAAAAATGAAAAGTGCACTGAAGATAATTTTAGCTGCACAAAAATCCTTTCCGATCCGCATAGTTACTCGCGCTTTGCGCGGCGGCCTCGCGGAAGCGCGTGAAGCCGCCTGCTAAAGCGCGAGTAGCGTAGTTGCCGATCCAACAGCCCTGCAAATAAAGGAAAATTTAGATGGGAAGGCTTGA
>JANXMF010000064.1 GCA_025354795.1 Pseudobdellovibrionaceae bacterium | reverse complement strand
TGCACAGGCGTCACCGTGAACGACTCCATCCTAAAGACGGCGCGCACGGGTTGAAGCTGGCGGCCACTTCCACTGCGTTCAAATTTTATTTTTAAACCCCCGCCATACAACGTCATTTGCCATGCGCCATCACCCACGGACTTGAGGCGCATGCTGGCGGAAACGGTTTTAGCGGACAACACGCTCTTGGTGGCATTTTCGAGCAGCAAATTGTTGGTGGTGATGAGCGGAGCGACTTCGGTGAACTCCGCGACGTTCATTAGCGTAAACTGGTTCCACTGCTCAAGATTATCTTCGGTGATGGGACTCTCGGTGTTGCGCGAGGTGCCGGCGATCAGAGCCTCGGGATCGCCACGCACATAGGTGACCTGGCCGTTGGGGACGGCCTCTCCACTCACGCCGCCCTGCCCGGGGTGGGGGCAGCCCAACAGGAGCGCGGTCAGGGCAAGGACCGGAATCAATAAGCGGCCAATTTTTGTCACCCGCAGATCTCCAAAGTTTACAGGTTTCCGGTGTCGGGCATTGCCCTGCCGAATTTGAACTCTTAAGAGAGATAATTTTGCAAGGAGCGGGCCATGCCGAAGCGTTATTGCGGCAAGCGTACTTTGGAATTCTTCATCACATCAAGATAGGCCAAAATCTGGTCGATTTGGGCCCCACTAAGCTGGGTGAAGTCCGGCATCTTACTGTGATAACGAAAGGACGATGCCTGTTTAATAAACTGTTTTAATATATCCGGGCGCCAATACTCCGTCACGTTTTGGGGCGCGTTGAGCTCCGGCCCGATCTCCCCGCCCTGCATATTCACTGAGTGACAACGCAGGCACTGAGCTTTAAACACAGCAAAGCCCTTAATTTCTTTGGAATCCGGAGGGCCCTTTGGCGGCAAAATGTTTTTATACTTTTCGCTGAATTCCACCACTTCGATTTTGACCAATTGATAGGGAAACGGCACATCTTCCCTTATTTTCGTGCCCTCTTCCCACACCACATAAAACGGGCCAGGGGTGATCATAGCTTTGCCTTGCTTGACGAGCGCAAAGCGACCGGCGTTTCCATGTTCTTGAAAGGCCAAATAGGCGATGTGATTATTTAACTGGGTGAAGGTGGTATTGGGTGCGTAACCGTCACTCGCCGTGAATATGATTTCATCGTCGACTTGCGCCGGCCCGCCGATTCCGGCCAACTGCAAAACTTCTTTGAGCAAAAACGCATCGAAACTCTTAGGCTTGCCGTAAACTGGGTCATCAATCTTCACGTTGTGGACGTGCAGCTTAGCTTTCAGGTCATGCAAGCTGAGCTTGCTCTGGTGCGAGCCGCGCTGAAAATTCAGGCTTTGGGCGAAGGCAGCGTTCACCGTCAGGAAAAAAATCCAGGCATATTTCACATGAGCATCCGATGAAGAATAGTCGACATAATCGCTAAAATCATCGCCCCAAAAATGGCAGAGAGCCAGCCGCTAATCTCAAAATCCTTTAAAAAAGCCGCGCACAGCCTAAGAATAATGGCATTGAGCACAAACACAAAAAGTCCGAGCGTCACTATGGTTAACGGCAACGTCAGCACAAATAGCACCGGCCAAATCAAAGTGTTGGCGACACCGATAAGAAAGACCGCCACTAAAATGGTAAAAAAGCCGCGAATGCGAAAGCCAGGGATCACGGCCGCAGTAATGGCCAGAGCTAATCCCGACACCAGCCAATGACCGAGAAATGAAACTAAAGTGGAATTCACTTGCCTCCTCCTTCTTCCGGACTTTTGCGCTCCGGATATTGTAGGCCCACCGCGGGGTCCATTTTGATTTCGAGTTTGTGTTTTTTGCCGCTGCAGCCGTCGTTGAATATTTTGACAAAAGCGCGCGTGCGTTTGCGCGTGACGGGCTGCTCAATCACCAAACGCTCGTGCTCGTTGCCAAATGGTGGTTCACAATAAAGGTCTGCCACCGTCGCCTGAGGTTTTTTAAACAGCAAATAATAAACGCCGGCTTTGAATTCAATCTTGCGAAATTGAACGTTTTTGATTTCAACCCAGCTCTCTTCGCTGGTCACGGAAGTGTCGTGTTCAAGACTGCGCTCAAACGCCGACTGAGGTTCCTGCGCCAACGCCAAACTAAACAATGCGCTAACAATCCACATGGTAAAGAACCCTAAACGTTTCGCGGAAGGCAGTCATGCCACTTCGCGTTCCTGAAGCGCCGGACGCAGTTTCAAGAGCACAAGCAGACCTGGGAGAGTCAAAAAATAGCAGGCCACGAAGAAGCCTGACCATCCCAAGGCTTCGGCCATGACCCCGGTGGCCGCGCCGAATAATATGCGTGGAACTCCCATTAGACTCGAGAGTAGCGCATACTGGGTGGCGGTGAAACGGCGATTGGTTTGCGCCGCCATGAACGCTACGTAAGCGGTGGTAGCCATGCCGCTGGTGAAATTTTCACAGGCGATAGCGGTGGCTAACATCGGCAAACTTAAACCGACCTGGGCCAGTACCGCGAACAGCAAAATCGCCAAGCCCTGAAGAATCCCAAAAATCCACAGCGCCGTATAGGAACCCAAGCGCACAATCAGTGCACCGCCCACCAAGCCACCCGAAATCGTAGCCCAGAAACCAAAAAATTTTGCGACCGTGGCAATCTGTGTCTTAGTAAACCCGATTGTCAAAAAAAACGGACTGAACATATCGGTGGCCATCGACTCACCAATTTTGTAGAGCAAAATAAACGCCAGAACGGTCCACACGCCCTTGCGTGCAAAAAATTCTAGTAGCGGACCTACGACCGCCTCTCGCAAGGACCGCGGCATCTGTTCCTGGAGCACCGGTTCCGGACACAGCCATGTCGTGCCAACCCCGACCAACATAAACGCCGACATAATCCAGTAAACCTGCGTCCACGGCACGTGATCGGCAAAAAGCAAGGATCCCGCTCCCGCCGTCAGCATCGCGACCCTGTAGCCGAGCACATAAAGTGACGAGCCCAGCCCCAGTTCCTCATCGGGCAAAACTTCGCGGCGGTAAGCATCCACCACGATATCTTGAGTCGCGCTAAAAAACGCCACCACAAACGCACTTGCGGCCACTAACGGCAGCTGCGTCCGCGCATTTAAAAACGACAGCATCACCAGCGAAATCATCAATCCGCTCTGCGAGACCAATAACCAACCCCGTCTCCGCCCGGGCCAGGGCGCAAAGCGATCCATAATGGGCGACCAGGCGAATTTCCACGTGTACGGCAATCCCACCAGTGAGAAAAAACCAATAGTTTTTAAATCCATCCCTTGCTCAGTCAGCCACGCCTTTAAAGTCGAACCGATTAACAGCAGTGGCAGGCCAGAAGAAAATCCCATGAGGAGAACGACCAGGAGACGGGGGTCGCGAAGCGCCTTTTTGAGCAACATGGAATAAGTATAGACCTTCGGCAACCCAAGTCTATCACTGTGTTTGACGGAGTCGACGCCGGAGCTATAAGCTAAAGGCCAACATGGATTTTGACAATAGCGGCTTGGATTTTGGCTTTCATTTCACCGCCTCGCAAATCGCGGCCTCGTTACTCTTCAGTATCATCGGATTTTACGTATTCCGCGCCGGCAAGAAAGCACTCAACTATCCCGTGATTTTTTCAGGCGTCGCCTTAATGGCCTACCCGATGTTTACTTCGGGTCCGCTTCAAGATTGGGGCGTGGGCGTCGTACTTTGTGCGCTCGCTTATCACTTTCACAGCACCGGGAATCTCACGGGATAATTGTAAGTCACTCGCCCTTGGCGAGTGCCTCACTAGTGCTGCGCAGACGGCGTGACAGCGTTGCCACCAGCGCATGCGCCCACGCCGGGCGTGAGAACAACACCATGTCCAAACTGCCATTTGGTATTTCAATCAACTCGCAATCGTCAATCGCCTGCACCGAGGCGGAGCGTGGCTCATGATTAATGTGGGCCATCTCTCCGACAAATTCACCCACGCCGATTTCGCCTAAGACCACCGCCTGCTTGCCGTTGGTTTTCACCGCACGCAGGCGGCCGCGGCGAACAATGAAGACATGTTGAGCCACATCGCCTTCTTTAAACAGAAATTCATGCGGCGCCAAAAAATGTAAATTATATTCGGTTTGTTTAGTGTGGGTCACGCGGTTGAGGGCGCGGGCGATGCGGATGTCCAGCTCCACTTCATTGTCGGGCTCCACCAGAAATTGGACTTTCCCGGTCACGACTTCTTCCACAAACACATCTTTTTCGGGTGCCTGCCCGAGTATGATTATGGAAAAATCTTGGACTTGCTTTTTGGCCAAAACCTGGCGCACGGTCTCGATGCCGTCGACCTTGGTCAGGGCCGGCTCAATCAGCAACACGTGGGGCGGAAAATTTTGAATGCGGAAAAGCGCATCGCTGCCATCCGAGGACTGAAAAAGCGTGGCGTTGGAATACTTGCTGGTGATGAGCTCGGTGTATTTTTTGCGACGTTCTTCGTCTGCACTGACGATCAGGAAAACTTTTTTATCCTCAAGCTCGCTTCCGCGCACCGCCACTAGCGGTTGACCGTGGACATATCCGGGTAGCGATTGCCGGTAGCCGAACCCTTGGGAAACTGCTGCGCGATCGCACTGAGTTCACCCGCACTCAGGCGGATTTCGCAGGCCGCAAGATTTTCGCGCAAACGCGCTTCCGAGGTCGTTCCAGGGATCGGCACGACGTCCGCACCCTGAGCCATGACCCACGCTAGCGCCAATTGGGCCGCGGTTACTTTTTTCTCGCGGGCTATAGTTTCCAAGTGCTGCACCAGAGCGATATTTTTGTTAAAATTTTCACCCTGAAAGCGCGGATTGTGACGGCGATAATCATCCTTAGGCAGATCTTCAAATTTTTTGAAACGTCCGGTTAGAAAACCGCGGCCGAGAGGACTATAAGAAACAAATCCGATGCCCAGCTCCCGGACGGTATGCAAGATTCCGTCTTCTGGCTCGCGCGTCCACAACGAATACTCAGACTGCAACGCGGAAATCGGGTGAGTTTTGTGCGCCTTCCGGATGGTGTCCGCGGCCGCCTCGGACAAGCCCAGATAACGGACCTTTCCGGCCTTCACCAATTGCGCCATCGCGCCCACCGTCTCTTCAATCGGTAGGGACGAATCCACACGGTGCTGATAATAAAGATCGATGTGGTCGATTTTGAGACGACGCAATGAATCATCACAGCACTTAAGCACGTATTCCGGTCGGCCATTCACTCCGAGAAATTGACCGTCCGGGCTGCGCATATTGCCGAACTTGGTGGCAACAATCGCCGAGTCCCGTCGACCGTCCAATGCTTTGCCAATCAATTGTTCATTGGTGAAGGGGCCATACATATCGGCTGTATCGAGAAAGTTAATGCCCAGTTCGAGCGCCCGATGCAGAGTTGCGATAGAATTGCTTTCGGTATTTTTGAAACCGGAATAAAAATCCGACATGCCCATACAGCCCAGGCCGATGCGGGAAACGCGCAAACCCTGTTTTCCAAGTGGGACATGATCAATCACCAAACTATATTCAAGGATCAAAGCGGGTTAAACAAGTGATTTTCCATAGGCCCGTCCAATCTGTTTTCGGACGCGCCCTTACGGGCCAATTTTGACTCTGGCGGCACCAGACTGGGCGCGACGACGAGCCTCGTCGATGGTCTTGCCGCGTGCCAGCGCTATACCCCCATGCGGCGAAATTTACGCGTGTTGGGCTTTCCAAAGAGCCGCACTTGGGCGGTCTTGACCCGCAGAGCTTGGTCAAGCCCATGCACCGAATACTGTTCTGCTTCATGTGCGGCCAAAATCACCGCGGAGGTTGAAGGATTCCAATAGTTAATCTCCGGAATTGGCAAACCCAAAACCGCGCGCAGGTGTAGTTCAAACTGCGAGAGATTTTGCCCAACCAAAGTGACCAAGCCGGTATCATGCGGGCGCGGCGACAGTTCGGAAAAATAGACTTCGCGCCTACACAGAGAACATTCGACCCCAAAGATACCAGCACCGCCCAAATTGTCAGTTATTTTTTTGGTCATCTTGCGTGCGGCCGCAAGTTGAGTGGGATTTATCTTAGCGGGCATCCTGGACTTTTCTTCGTCGCGGCTTGGGTAGCCGAGGAAACGCCGAGCCCTGGAGGCATCATGTACTCGGGCTCTGCGGAAAATAAATAGAATTTGTCGTCATCGAACTTCCAGCCTAGCTGACGGCGATAAATTTCCGCCAAGGTCAGGCTGCTGTCGACCAGCCGTTGGCGAATCAAATCATGATAAGCCTTGGCCGACTTTTTCAAGTCTGTGCGTTTGCCTTTTTTGTCGATCGCCAACATGCGCGGTACCTCATGGCGGGAGCGCTCACCCAGCGCCATGACTAACTCCATCTCGCTCTTGTCCTTATTCTTCTTACTGAAGCCAGGCCACTCCTTGCTTGCGGCCGCATTCACCTCGGCACTAATAATCGGATAGAGTTCATCCACCACCGCGTCTTCAAAATAACTGTGAATTCCTTTTTGATCGGTCATCTGACCATCGTGATTTTCACTTAAGTGCAGAGGCATCCCGAGATCGCCGAGATAATGGGCCATCGTTCCCGCAATGGTGAGCCACTTCAATTGCAAGGCCTGGCGAGCGGGACCAGTCTCCTCAGTCATTGCGCGCAGCTGGCCAGCCACCTTCTCTAGTTCCTTGTTCATCTCGGCGATGCGCCAGTAGGCGCGTCCCGCATCGGCTTTCACTTCCGGAAACTGCAGTTCGAATTCCTGGCGCGTGAGGAGAAAGGGTTGTTTTAATTCGCTGTGTTTCGCGAACTCGCGCTCAAAGATTTCGAGATCCATGAAATGTTGCGGCTTTTCAAATTTATAAGTGGCATCACGTTTCCAAATAAAATCGGGAACGTTGGCATAATACCCGAGGTCGTAACTGTGTTTGCGCATAAAACTATTTTCAGGATTTTGGCCGAGAAGAATCCCGGCTGTTTCACCCACGATCTGATGACCGCGACGGCCCCAGGCGGCCGCGCTCAACGGCGCCAGCAAGAACATCACACACCCAAACTGCAATATTGGAGAAAAATATTTTATCTTCATAGTGAGGAAGGACTAGCATCTCCACATTTTGATGACAAAGGTATTCGCCGCCGCTCAACGGCAATCCGCAAAACCCACTTGACTGGCGCAAATCGTAAATGCAACTTAGTTGCATTCCGGAGGGACCCTTGAAAATTATCCTAATCTTAACTGCGCTGCTTTTCGGCCCGGCTTTGACCTTCGCGCAAAGCAATTCCTTGAAATCTCCCAACATCAGCGCCGATGCGCTATTTTTGTATCGCCAGTCCAACTTCAGCAAAGAGGATTTTGAAGATTCCTCCCCACGCAACGGTTTGGATTTGCAGGAGGCCGAACTGGCGTTTTACGCCGATGTCGATCCCTATAGCCGCTTGAACCTGTTGCTTTCGGTGCATCCCGATTATGAATACCTAGCGGCCACCCACCGCATTAAGCAAACCTGGGGTGTCGAGCCCGAGGAACTCTTCGTCGAGTCCGGTCATGTCGCCGGTGTGACCCTGCGTTTGGGAAAATTCAAAGCGGCATTTGGCAAGCACGGCCTGCTGCACACTCACGCCTACCCGTTTGTCGATGCGCCTCTCATCAATTCCAGTTTACTGGGGGCAGAGGGCCTCAACGATGTGGGAGCATCCGCGGCGGTTTTGATTCCCCTATCTTGGTATAGCGAACTGACGCTGCAATACTTGCGAGGCGAGGGTGAAAACTATGAATTTCATTCACCTACGCCGGGCGATGGCGTGGGCGTCGGACATTGGAAAAACCTATGGGATCTTTGCGACTCGACGACGGTCGAAGTCGGGGCGTCCTACGCCCGCGGCAACAACGACTTAGGCGGAGTGACCACCTTGAGTGGCGGCGATCTGACGTTTAAATGGCGGCCCTTGAGCGGAGGCCGCTACCGCTCAGGAATATTGGCCTTCGAATACATTGACCGTGCCCAACAGCAACTGGGCGCAGGCACCGAACGCGGGGCGGGGCTCTCTTCATGGGTGCAGTTTCAGTTTGCCGAACGTTGGACCGCGAAACTGCGCTATGAAACGCTCAAAGTCACGGGCTCGGATGCAGGCGTGAATACCGAACACTCCCTTGCCAACGCACTGTCGGCTAAGACCACCGCGGCGCTGCAGTTTGACGCCACCGAATTTTCGTTTTTCCGACTCGAATACGAACGGCTGCATGGCCCCGCCCAAAGCAACGGCTTGGCCAATGAAAATAAAATTTATTTACAAGCGAATTTTACCATCGGCGCGCACCCGGCCCATTCTTACTGAGGACCTATGAAAATTTTCCTGTTATTCTTTATGTTGGCGGCGCATGCCGAACTGAAAGTGGTGACCACCACCGCCGATCTCGAAGCGCTGGTGACGGCGGTCGCGGGTGGCAAAGTGAAAATCGACGCCATTGCCCGCGGTACTCAAGACCCACATTCCATCGAAGCGAAGCCTTCGTTCATGGTTAAGATGCGCAACGCTGACCTCGTGATTGCCCACGGACTCGAGCTTGAGGCGGCGTGGGTCGTTCCGCTGATCCAGGGTTCCCGCAATCCCAAGCTTGCCGTTGGCGGCAAAGGCTTTTTAGAGTTGGGCGACAAGCTCGATCCCATTGAAATCCCCAAAGGCGGAGTGACCCGTGCCGAAGGCGATGTCCACCCGGGTGGCAATCCACACTTTACTCTTGATCCGCTGCGCTTAGGTAAAGCCGCGGGGCTTGTGGCCGAGCGCCTAGGTGAACTCGATACCGCCAATCGCGAGCTCTTTAAAAAAAACGCGGCGGTTTTTCACAACCGCCTCGCTGAAAAAACCAAGGATTGGAAAACGCGTTTGGAAAAAACCAAGATCAAACAAATTGTGACCTACCACAAGACTCTAAATTATTTCTTGGATCGATTTGGTATTCAAAATCCGATTCAGCTCGAGCCCCGGCCCGGGATTCCGCCCACGGCCGCGCATTTGATGGAAGTGGTCGAGACCATGAAGAAGAATCAGGTGCGCTTGGTTTTGGTGGAAAACCTCTACGATGCCAAGGCCGGCGAGAAGGTTATCGGCGATGTTCCCGGAGCCAAGGTTGCACGCGTGCCCGTCTCTGTCGGCGGCGAACCCGAGATTAAAACCAATGAACAATTGCTGGAAAAACTGGTCAAGACCATCGAGGAGAATAGCCATTGAGTGACGTGGTGATGTTTTTAGCGGCGCCGTTCGTGATGGCCATTCTCTTGGTCGGGATTCACGCTTATCTGGGCTTGCACGTCCTCGAGCGCGACGTGATTTTTGTCGACATCAGTCTGTCGCAAGTCGCGGCGCTTGGAGCCTCGATCAGTTTATTCATCACCAGCGACGAAGAGAGTGCCTACGGCATCGGCTGCGCGCTCGGCCTATGCCTGCTGGTGGCATTGGCGCTTTCACTGCTACGCAAATTCGAACGCAAGATTTCACAAGAAGCGATTATCGGCATCACCTATGCTTTGGCGAGCGGAATGTTGATTTTAGTGTTGGACCGCCTGCCTCACGGCGGCGAACACTTAAAGACGGCCTTGGTCGGCAATATTTTGTTTGTCACTTGGCCGCAAGTTTTACAAACTGCAGCGGTTTATGGCTTGGTCGGGCTATTGCACTTTGGATTTCGGCGCAAGTTTTGGGCAATTTCGCGGGGGCAGGAAAAATCCTGGATGGGGGATTTTCTGTTCTATTTTTTATTCGGGGTCGTCATCACCTTTTCGACCCACCATGCGGGTGTGCTGGTGGTGTTCTCCATTTTAGTGGTGCCGGCTGCGCTGGCTTGTCGCTTTACCGACGGCGTGGCGCGCAGGCTGAGCTTCGCTTGGATTTTTGGTTTATTCGGGATACTCGCCGCATTCCTGCTGGCCACGCATTTTGATTGGCCGGCGGGCGCAGCGATCGTGGTAACGCTGACCAGTAGTTTCTTTTTGATTTTAGCCATCGAGATGTGCCGTGAAAAACTCAAGTAGCCTCACCAGTCGCCTCTGCGCGAGCGCACTCAAACGCACACCGTTTCGGCGCGAGCTGCTGCAAGTCTTTGACAACGCCAAAGCTCCACTTTCGGCCGCGCAGATTTACCAACTCTTACGCGGCAATAAGAAATTGAAAGCGATGCGTTTTGACCGCGCCACCTTGTTTCGCAATTTGAAAACCTTGGTCAGTAAAAATATTTTAAACACCACCGAGTTTGGTACCGGAGCCGCGTTTTATTGCTTAAACTCCGATCATCACCATCATCACCACGTCTTTTGTATTCGCTGCGAAACCACCAAGCCTTTGGACCTTTGCGCCGTGGGCCCTATGATCTCCCAGGCCAATCAGCTCGGTTTTAAGGTCCTCAAACACCGTCTCGAGCTATTGGGTTTATGCCCGACGTGCCAATGAACTGGCGCTTGAGTATTTGCTGGGGATCGATCATGATGCGGTCCAAACGGAGGTCATTATGATATTTATTATTTTAGTATTCTTCGCGCAGTTCAGTTTCGCGCAGACGGTGGATGTTAACAATATCAACGCCGACAAGGATGGCACCACCACCATCGAAATCCACAAGGGCGAGCGAAAGGCCGAAGCGCCCGCGCCGACGGTCAGTGAAGCGAAACCGAAATGGGAAGTCCAAGATGGCAGCGCCGATGTTGACGGTGAAGCTTCGGCTACTGCCAAAGATGCGAAGCAAGCTTGGAGGCAGGCGTGCGCGGATTGGAAAAAAGAATTCCGCGAGGCCAACAGAGAGAATAAGATTGTGAATATGAATTGCGGGACCTCGAGCTGCAGTGGCGAAGCGGGAAGCAAAGTTTGCTCAAGCAAAGCAACATACAAGGTCAAAACGAGAATCGACGAGTAAGCAGGAATACAAGGCCCACGCTCCTCCTATTACCCACATCGTCGGCAAATCAAAGGGGAGCCCTTCGGTTTGCGCCGGAGGCGGCGGACGTCAATGCGGCTGCTCGGTCTTTTCCAAATAATAGTCCCAGCTGCCATTGAAAACCGTAAGCTCATGATGATCTAAACGAAACACCCGTGTCGCCATTCGCCGCAAGAAATGGCGATCATGGCTAACGATCATGACTGTGCCCGGAAAATTAACCACAGCTTCAAGTAGGACATCACGTGAGAGAATATCCAGGTGATTGGTCGGCTCATCGAGAATCAAAAGGTTCGCGGGCTTAGACAAAATCGTCGCCAGCACCACTCGGCTCTTTTCACCGCCAGATAGAATGGAAATGCGCTTCTCGACCTCGTCACCGCTAAATTTAAATGCGCCGAGCAGATTGCGAACGTAACCCAGCGAAGCCGTGGGAATGCGCGAGTGCACCTCCTCGAGAACGGTGGACTTAGGATCGAGTACATCCAAGGAATTCTGACTAAAGTATCCCACCTCGACACTCGCGCCGACGGTCAGTTGGCCCGAGGTGGGTTCGGTTTCGCCGGCGATGATTTTCAAAAGGGTGGATTTACCCGCACCGTTGACTCCGACCACGGCGACGCGGTCAAGGCGTTTGACCAAGGCCTCGGCATTTTGAAAGACCGAGGTTTTCCCGCCGTTGGCGCGGGTCCACACTTTGCCGAGCTTTTCGATTTTGACCACGTCGTCGCCTCCGCGAGGCGGAGCCGGCCATTCAAAGAAAATGGCCTTCTCGTCAAGTGGAACCTCGATGCGGTCGATTTTTTCCAGCTTTTTAACTCGCGATTGCACTTGCGCAGCATGGGAGGCGCGAGCGGCAAAGCGAGCGATAAACTCTTCTTCCTTAGCTAACATCTCGTCTTGGCGTTTGGCCGCCGCGACCAGTTGCTCCTTGCGCACGATCTTTTCGCGTTCGAAGAAATCGTAGTTTCCACCATAAACAGTAATAGTTTGGTTGGCGACTTCGATAATTTTTCCGACCAGACGGTTCATGAAGTCCCTATCATGGCTGGTCATCAGCAGCGAACCCTTAAATGCCATGAGCCAAGCTTCGAGCCACACGATCGATTCAAGGTCCAAGTGGTTCGTGGGCTCGTCCATCAGCAGCACATCGGGATTTAGAATCAATATTTTGGCCAGGGCGATGCGCATTTTCCAGCCGCCGCTGAAAGTACCGGTGTCACGACCATGGTGAACGGGTAATATTCCAAGACCGGTGATGATTTCGGCGGCGCGCGCATCGAGGTCATAACCGCCCAGGCGTTCGAATTCTCCTTGGAGTTCTCCGTATTCTTCAAGCACGCGCGCCATTTCGTCGTCGTCCATGGGCCTGGTCAACCGAGTTTCCAATTTCAACAATTGCTCTTGGATGTGCGGCAGTTTTCCGGCGGCCGACTTCACTTCGTCGAGCACGCTGCGGCCTTGCATCTCTTCGATGTTTTGCGAAAAGTAGCCTATCACCACCCGTTCGGGCTTGGCGACCTGGCCCTCTTCATAGCCTTCTTCGCCGACTAGAATTCGAAAGATCGTCGTCTTACCGGCGCCGTTGGGTCCGACCAACCCTACCTTTTCACCGAGATTGAGTTGGAAGGAACCGTTCTTATAAAGAATCTTGTTGCCATAGTGCTTGGACAAATTGGACACGTGAATCATGCCCGCTACCATAACCGGGCCGCGCCAAATCTACAACTCGCGAATGTGCAAAGCCTGATCAGTAGCCTTTAAAACCGAGGCGATGCGCAAAACCGACTGCACACCTTCCTGATTCATTTTGTGCCCGCGCTCTTTGTATCTACCTTGAGTGTAGAGGAGAAATCCGACTACGTGCGGGAATTTGAACGCCCCGTTCCGACGCGCGAAATCAGCTTGGTGTTTCGCCGCGATCAATGGAAAATGGACATTCTAAAATCCCTGTGGGAAACCATCGCCAAGAGTTTGCCCGCGGGACTGACGCTTCACGATCCGAAACGCCAGCTGGTTTTGGATTCGAGTGGCCACCAAAGGAAAGACCCATAAATGAGCGATAAATTCGCAACCAAGTCCTGGCCGCTCAAACGCTACGATTTCCCCATGCCGTTTCGCTACCACCTGACTGAACCACAACCCCTCGGCGTGGTGATTTGCCTGCACGGTTATCAGGATCATGCGCTGTCGATGCTGCGCCGGCTAGGCTGGTGGGAACAGACTTTGCCGTTTCAAATTCTAGCTATCAACGGCCCGTTTCCAGTTCCGCTGTGGACGGCCGATGGTTTCCGCGAGGCTTACTCTTGGTATTTCCGCGACACCACCCGCGAACTGGATTTTATCCCGCCCACCACCACTGCCGAGCGCGTAAAACTTTTGCTCGATGATCTCGGCTTGAGCGCGACTCCCAAAGTGCTTTTTGGCTTTTCCATGGGCGGTTTTTTATCCCCTTACTTAGCGACTCAGGTGAACAACGTGAAGGGCTTGATTGGCTTGGGTTGCGGCTACCCGGCGGATATCTATGCGCAATGTCGGCCACTACACATGTTTGGTATACATGGCGAGCTCGACGAACGCATCGCCATTGGCCCCGCACGCAGCGATTTTGCCGCAGCACTCAGCAGCCACAAGCACCACGGGCAGTTTTTTACCATCCCGGGACTCACGCACCGGGTGGAAGAAAGCATTGAGCCCCTGGTGCGCAAATTGGTGTTGCAATGTCTATGAAGTGCTTGGTCATCGGCGGCAATCGCTACGTGGGTTTGCGTTTGGCGGTGCTACTCAATTCGATCAAAGACATTGAACTGCATATTCTCAATCGCACGGGGCAGGCTCCGCATTGTCCCGGGGCGGTGGCGCATAAAGGTGACCGACGTTTGCTGTCGCAACTCTATGTGGACAAAGAGTGGGATGTGGTTTTTGATTTCGCCGCCTATACCGAAAGCGATGCTGCGGGTGCGCTTGATTTTTTTAAACGCGTCGGAAAATATATCTTTATCTCTACAGCTTCGGTTTATAACCCAGGGGAGAATCTACGCGAAGAAGCGTTTGCGCCCCAAAATCTAGATTTGAAACTCGAGGATACCAAACAAGACTACCAATCCGGTAAGCGCCGCGCCGAAGCGATTTTTTCACAGCGCGCGCCATTTCCGTTCGTCAGCGTGCGCTTTCCGGTAATCTTAGGACCCGACGATTACACTGAACGCCTCACCTTTCACACGGGGCGCGTGAAACGCAGCGAGGGGATTTACTTCCCTAACCACAAAGCTAAGGTTTCAATGGTTCACGCGGAAGACGCCGCGCGCGGGCTGTTTTGGCTACTCTCCCAGTCGCTAACGGGTCCGCTCAATATGGCGAGCGAACGTCCAATTTCAATGACGAATCTGCTCTTGCAAATTGAGTTGGTTACCGGCTTCAAGGCTGTGATCGCCACTCAACGCGATGAGGAAAATGCTTCGCCCTATTGCCCGGATCAAAACTGGTATATGAGCACCGATCGTCTAAATAAGGCTGGATTTGTCGCACGTCCAATTCTAGACTGGCTGCCAGAATTGATCGGAACCACGGAAGCCCCCAAAGGTTTCGTTCACTAAGGAGTCCAATGCTGAGCTGGCCTAAAAAAGTATTGATGGTTCGTCCCAATGGTTACCGCGTGGAGTACGCGATCAATCCATATATGCGCGATGCGAGCGGCGCTTTACAAAAAGTAGACCCGCTCAAAGCGCAGGCGCAGTGGGACGCACTCGGAGCGCAGTTTCGGGCGTTGGGACTGAGTGTGGAAATTCTTGAGGGCAACCCGCAGTATCCCGATATGGTTTTTTGCGCCAATCAAACACTGCCTTATTTGTCCGACCGCCCGTCGGTGCTTTTGAGCCGCATGCATTCACCTCAGCGCCAAGGCGAGGTTCAACACTTCGCTCAGTGGGCCGAGCGCAGCGGGCTGCCCATTACGGCGGTAACGGATTTTGAATTTGAA
The DNA here is from genome assembly GCA_025354795.1 of Pseudobdellovibrionaceae bacterium. Lineage (GTDB taxonomy): Bacteria > Bdellovibrionota > Bdellovibrionia > Bdellovibrionales > UBA1609 > JALHOQ01. The sequence continues at coordinate 7,949 of JANXMF010000064.1, read as the reverse complement.
GGCGCGGGCGATGCCATTTGGAATTATCCAATGGGCGAACTCTACGCTGGGTTTGGGTGGCGCAGCGATGAACGGGCTTACGCCCAAGTGCAAAAGTGTACGGGCGCGAAAATCCATTTGCTTAAATTAGTGAGCGAGGATTTTTATCATCTCGACACTTGTTTCGCGGTTTTAAATGCGACGACCGCGGCTTATGTGCCTGAAGCCTTTGACGAAGCAGGGCGTGAGACTTTACGGCATGGTTTTAAGACGTTGATTGCCATCGATTTCAGCGAGGCGAACAGACACTTCGCCGGCAATTGCGTTAGTGTGGATGGCTTGCATGTGATATTGCAATCGGGCGCCGAGAAATTTTGCCGGCAACTGCGGAGCTCCGGCTTCACGCCCGTCGAAGTCGAGACGGGCGAGTTTATGAAGGCTGGAGGATCGGTTTTTTGCATGAAGCAATTTTTGTTTTAGAAAGATGGCGTTGTCTGACGATAAATCCCTACTTGTACTTGACCGAGCACCCATAGGCCGTCGTCGAATCCACCGCCACTTTCTCATCCTTAAGCACCGAAGCGAGCGCTGCCGAAACATAGTTCTGCGCTCCATCTAAACTCTTCGGATTGGCCGACGGCTTATCGTCGATCGCGCCCTGATAGGCCAGATTGCCCTTGCGATCAATAATAAACATATGCGGTGTAGTCTTGGCTTGGTAAGCCGAGCCCATCTTGCCTTCACTGTCGAGCAACAACGCCGTACTCTTCATGCCCTTTTCGCTCCGGTACTTCTGGGCTTCGGCAGCAGTAAAAAAGCCTTCTTTGCCGGGCGCCGAGGAGGCGACGGTCAACCACACCACACCTTTACCAGTGTTCTCCTCTTGCAACTTCTGCATCACTTTAGCGTCGTAAAACTTGCGCACGTAAGGGCAATCCTTATTGAACCACTCGAGCACCACAATCTTTTTTTCTTTGGTTAGGGCGCTGAGTGTGTAGCCCTTGCCATCACTGCCTTTCAAAGTAAAGTCAGGGGCGGGCTTGTTGAGCTCCGGTGCGACTGTGGCAAAAAGCATGGGGCTGACGAGCAATACGGCAAATAAAATCCAAGTTTTCATATGGCCTCACTTTCACGGAAATTCTTGCTTGATCAAATCGATAAAACTGCTCTTCGTCAACACTTCCGGGAGTGGTGTTCCGGTCACGTCTCGCGCGGAGAAGAGGACGTAAAAAGGAACTCCAACCCGCTCATAGCGATTTAAGAAGAGCGTGATATCCTCGTTGCGCTCGGTCCAATCACCTTTTAACCAACGCACTTTCTTAGTGCGCAAGAGTAGTTGCACTTCCGCATCGTCAAACACCAAACGTTCATTGACCTTACAGGTCAAGCACCAATCCGCCGTAATATTTACGAATACCTTTTCGCCTCTCAAACTCTGCAACCGTGGTTCCGAAAAAGGTTGCCACAGGCTCTGCTCACTTTCTATTGGCGCACGATGTTCCGAGTGATAGATGTAAGTCAAACCGGCGAGCAAAACCAAGCCCGCGATCCTGCGCGCGCGCATCTTGAGCAAAATTCCGACCACGAGACAACCGAGTACCACCACCGCCACCGAGTCGCCGCCACGGACCTGCGCTAAAACCCATACCAACCACGCCGCGGTCAGCAGCAGTGGCACCGCCATCACTCTTTTGAACACATTCATCCACGCTCCGGGACGCGGAAGATAACGGGCCCAGGCTGGAAAAATCACAAACAGCAAATAAGGGAAGGACATGCCAAGTCCAAGCATGAAAAAGATCGCGAGTAACATCGGCGTGGGCTGGGCCAAACCAAAACCGAGCGCCACGCCCATAAACGGTGCGGTACACGGCGAGGCTACAACCACCGCCAAAAAGCCGGTGAAGAACGAACCCCACAGACCCTTAAGGCGAGTCAGCCCATCGCCCACTCCAGCGTCGATCCACGAAAATTCCACCACCCCAACTAGGTCGAGCGCTAAAATAAAAAACACCCAGGTGAGCAGGCTCAAGAAAACCGGAGATTGCAGTTGGAATCCCCAGCCAATCAAATGCCCGGCCGAACGCAACACCGAGAGCAACGAAGCGATTCCCAAAAATGAAATCAGCACGCCGGCGACATACGCCAGGTTTTGTTGGCGCACTTCGCGCGCATCGGCTCTAGCGATTTTTAACAAACTTAAAAGTTTCATTGATAAAATCGGAAACACACACGGCATCAGATTCAAGATCAAACCGCCAAGAAAAGCCGAGATCAGCATCCATAAAAAACCAGCGCGCGGCGAATTCGAGGCGTTTTCAAAGTTCCAGCCCGAGTCACCAAACTGCGCGCTCTCGATACGTCCACTAACATGGGACTTATAGAGCAAAACGCCGGTGCGTTTGGCGTTGGCGGGCGGGACATTGGATTTGTCAAAGATCAGGATACGTCCTTCAACTCTCGCCTTGGCATTAGATACGCCGCTGGCGCTAAAGGGAAAAAAGTCGATGATCTCGTCGTCGTTGAAACTATAGGGCACTGTTAGGCGGACCGTGCTACCTTCAAACTGAAACTGAGTGGCGTCAGCCGCAAGCGCTGGAATTAACGTCCGGGTTTTCTGAAAGAGCGCGAAATCCGACGACGGCTGGATCTCCTTTAAATCGACCACTGGAATTTCCAAACGCAAGGTCTCAAAAGCGGGAATGCAAACATCATTGCACACCAGCCACTCAACGGCCACTTCCGCGGATATCTTGTCGCCGGGCTTGAGCAGGCGCGAGAGTTGCAATTCGATGGGAAATAAAACTTCGTCATCATAAGCAAAGGAAATTAAGGGCCCGGTCACCTCACGCTTCGGCTGCGGGAACAGAACCTGAGTGACAACCGCACCGCGCCCCATTTTGAAACTCAAGTGAATCGGCGTACCCGAGTCGCCGGGATTGAGCCAGTAGGTATGCCACTTTGGGCTCAGTTTTATTTTAAGGCCCAAAGTTGCGGGCGCGCCCGGCGCGAAGGCATTGTTTTCAGCCACCAGTTCGGCTTGTGTGTACTTACGCCACGAAGAAAAATCTTTGCCGTGGGCGGTGAAACCAACGAGCAGGCTCACTAAGAAGACAACCCCTGCGCGCGCCATTTTAACTCCTAGGAAAAGGTGAAGATCTTATGCTGATGAAATACGCCCAGGATCCGCCCTGGCAATGACGCATTCAAAAAACAGCTATTTTTAGACAGACTGGAAAAGTCGTCAGGAGTGTATTTGTGATCGGGAGCGTTCACGTCGACCCACACGCCATGAAACTGCATGCCCTCGACAAAATCGCCAAAGCCACGCGGCAAACGCAAAAAACTAGCGGGAGCCGTGGAAAACACTTCGACCAAACGTTGAGGCGTGATGTAACCCGCTTTCCAACCGTGGAGCAACACCGGAAGCGTGGTTTCTAAACCAATGGTGCCAAACGCCACATTGTCAAAATGGCCCACCTTCATCAGTGCCTCATGAGGCGCATGATCGGTGGCCACAAAATCCACCGCGCCCGAAGCTAAGCCCGCCCATAAGGCGTCTTGGTCTTCTTTAGATCGAATCGGCGGATTCATTTTGAAGGCGGTATTGTGCGGATCCAGCGACTCGCTATTAAAATACAAATGATGGGGACTGGCCTCGGATGTCACATGCAAACCCTGAGCTTTAGCTTGTTTCACAAGTTGTAAAGTCTTGCGGCTGGAAACATGGAGTACATGATAGCGGGCACCAGGGTGTTTACGTAGCTCACGCAGATCGCGTTCGACCATTTGCCATTCGGGCTCATCGGGATAAGGTACCGCGCCCACCTGGCGCTGCACCGATCCGGGCGCTAGAGTTCCACCATGGCCTAAAAACTCCGCGTGTTGCAAGAGCGGAGTTCCCAACTCTTCCATCGCCGCGAAGGCTTGGTCCATCACCGCGTCGGACTCCACACCGAGACCATCATTGGTAAAGGCGCGCACACCTGCGCGCACCAAATCATGGTACTTGGTGGCTTCACTGCTATTCAATTTGAGCGTGATCGCCGCCGTCCAAAACACCGAAACGCCGTACTCTTTTTCGTAAGGCAAGACTTCGTCTTGTCCCCTTTTTAAAATTTCCAGAGAATCGATTGTAGGCTGGGTGTTCGGCATCGTCAAAATCGCCGAATAGCCGCCCTTGAGCGCCGCGAGCAGTCCGGTTTGCGGCAGTTCTTTATGACCCTGGCCGGGCACGCGCAAATGCGTTTGCGCGTCCACCCCTGAGGGCATTAAAACTTTACCATTGCCATTGATACGCTCCGTGCCCACCGGCACGACGACTTTTCGCCCGATGCTCCTAAGGTTGCCATTTTCCACCCAGACCTGTTGATCCTTTTGCTGGCCTTTGCTGGTCCAGACGTCAACATGCTCAATGAGATAGGAATTGGAGGAACGTGGATGGAGTGACATGGCACATTGTTAACCTAAGCCCTAGTGAAATTAAAGATTTTATTCGCTAACGCTGCAAGCTAGCGAGAGGCCACACTACGGCCGCGGACCTCGAAGCGAATTTTATCAATCACCTGGCCCTGCGAGTCCCGCAGTTCAAGCTTGTATTTTCCAGAGTGCGGTTCCCACGCTTGAAAGGGCTGGGCGAGACCAAGCCGGTGACCGTTGAGATAGAGATTTTGATCCGTTTGAGGCGCCACGATCTGAAAAAACAACCGGCGATCTTTAAGCACAGAATCAAGCGCGATCAAGTCGTGATTTTTTGGATAAGCGATACGGCTGATCACTCGCCGCGAGGGCTCAGTGCCGCTTAAGAACCATTCGTTGCGTTTTACTAGCCCGCGAGGGACGTCCGGCGCCCGACTAGCTTCGTGACCATGTAAAAAGCCCATTACTTCCTGCCACACCGGAGTCGCGCCCTGCGCCGCCGAGAGCTCCGCGGTCCACACGCCGACGGTGTATTTTTCCGAAAAGCCCACGCACCAATTGTCGCCACTTTTAAGCGCGGTCCATAGCGCCCCGGGCTTGATCAACATTTCAGTGATCACAAACGCCGCGGCCGGAGAAAACACGCGTTGTGCGGAAACTTCCGAAAGCTGATCGGGCGAGTAATGCAGTGGTGACCACATTCCGCCATTGACCAAAGTGCGATAGGCATTGGTTAATTCCACCAAGCGCACGTCGGCAGTACTGAGTGCCAGGGTAGGGCCATAGACCTCGGGCCGCTCGAGATTGGTGAAGCCGAGCTCGGTCATGGTCTGCAAAAAAGTTTCAACGCCAAGGAGTTCCAGTGTCTTCACGGCGGGAAGATTTAGATCCGCGCTCAGGGCCGCGCGCGTAGTGACCGGTTTACTAATGTCTTCGAGGCGAGTCGCCGCAGTTAAAATGCGTTCGTCGATAGCCTTGGCATAGAGAAACGGTTTTAAAGTGGAACCTGCCGGGTGGGGATCGAGAGCCGCGTCCGTTTTATTTCCGGCCCTGGTATTTCCGACATAGGCCAAAACATTTCCACTGTCATTTTCAATGACCACCACCGCGCCATCACTGGAACTCTGACTTTGCAACGATGCGATCTGGGTTTGCAGCGAGACCATCGCCACCCATTGAATCTGGCGATCGAGAGTGCTGCGCACCAGACTTCCACTATTTGGTAACGTCATCGCCGCCAAGTGCCTGGCCATATGAGGCGCGAGCCGCGCGAATGGCCGGATGCTGTAACCTTGCTCGATGGAATTCAAATGCCGCGCACTGAGCGAAGCGCAATCTTCCGGAGTTTTCATTTTACGCAGCAACTGGCAGGCACGCCCTTGCGCTTGCGCGAGGCTGGCATTGGGCGCATGAATCAATGCCACCAGAAGCGCCGACTCCGCCAGCGTGAGGTCGGCCGGCGGTTTATCCAAGAGTCCGAGGCTGGCCGCCGCGATTCCCTGAAGTTCGCCGCGAAAGACCGTCAGATTAAAGTAGGCTTCCAGAATCTCGCGCTTGTTCCACGCCGCCTCGAGCACCAAGGTTTTCCACATGTGCGAAAGCTGTCCCGAACTGGGCTCGAGTAACGCGGACAATTGCATGCTGATGGTCCCGCCCGCGCCGCGCGCGAGCGGATCCAGCCCCGGGTGATAGTGAAATAGTTTATCTTCGGATTGTAGCAACACATCCACCAGCACCGCCGGAACTTCGCTTAGCCGCACCCAATTCAGGCGCCGCACGCCGGTTTCGAGGCGAACTTCGTCGACCACCTGACCGTTGCGATCGAGAATGGCGCGATCGCTAGAGAGGTAACCGGCGCGCACCGTTTCAAAGCGCGGAGTGTGCCGCACCTGCAGCGCCAACGCGACCGTAAGGAGTAGGGCCGAACCTAGAATCGCAATGGTAAGGACAAAATGGCGCAAGAACCCACCCCGCTTTGGATTCGATATAAATACATTTTATTTGGTGATTCATGAACTGAATTTTATGCTTTGAAATAACTCTTGGGATTGGATCTGCCATATCACAAACGAAACAAGAGGGTATAAAAATTTCATGGGGAAAGGCCTCGTGACCCTCCCCGACGCTCTACTTCTTCTTGTTTCGGCGATTGATCAGCTTGCGTTTCTTAGCGCGAATGCGCGCGTGGTGCTTGTTTTTGGGACGTTTTTTAACCTTCATGGAATTTCCTTTAAAAAAGTTATGGCGATCGCGCGGACCTTTTGACTATTTGCCTCATTCCTTGTCCATTAGTCAACAACGTGCCCGTAGCTCAGCTGGATAGAGTGTCGCCCTCCGAAGGCGAAGGTCAGGCGTTCGAATCGCCTCGGGCACACCAAATTTCTCCAAACAAAAACGTGGGTTTAGAGGGAAGCGCAGCTCACGTCGAGTAAATGTGTCGCTGATGTCCCAAAGTTCGCTATACAAAATCAGCCAAAGTTCCGCCCAAATCTGTCATTGAATATGGCCCCAAATTGCAACGAACGACACTGGGACCACTTCAGATCAAATTTCAGACCTCTTGCAGCTGTCAAAGTGACGGCATTAATCTTGCTAGGTTCAAGGCTTTAACTTATGCGCCTAATGCGTAGTGGGAAACGATGCCTCCCAACTTAAGTGTCGTCAGAATTCACCTCGCGGAGTCAGATTATGGCATTAGAAGACCTTAAATTTTGGCTATTGATAGTAACTCTATTGCTCGCTAGCCAATTGTCTTCAGGGCACACAGCGATAGCAATTCAGATAGACGACCATCCATCGCACTCCTATCCACGGGATATTACCTACGCAGCCCCAAACGAATTTGGGATCGAAAGGGCAAGACCCATATTCACGCAAGCACCGCCAGGCGCGATCATATCCGTTGGTTTTGAGCGATCATTTTTTGATGCGATCATGGCACCTCACGCGAGCCATTTGGTCATTGTCGACTCTGATCCCATTATCCTTATGCTCGCAAGACTCAATACGGCGTTGCTTAAGATGGCTGCGCGCGACCGGAGCAAGTATCTACATCTTCGGCTGGATGCAACTATTCAGGATTGGCAAGCGGCCGCAAAGTTGAATTCACTCGGTCCTGCCAGCGCCTTCATTACAGAAGACAACTTCAAACTCTGGCAGGAGCGGGTACGAGCCAATCGTGATTTTGAACCCGTGGACCTCGACTATACCAATCCAGACAGGTTTGGTGCTTCTGGTCAAAATCAAGATCAATTTCATCGCATTCTCAAAATGAAAATAGAGGAGTTTTGGCGACTCTCACGAGCTGAGCAGCGTGCTCTCATAAAGAATGTAACCAAATCGAAAAGCGCATTTGATTGGACATCAAATCCAGATGGTGGCCAAACATTAGGACGAGCAAATTATTTGCATGATGAGGCCGCTTTTCAACGAATTTCCGAATTTGCAATTAATAATCGAATCACAGTTGTCGCGGGCAATCTGTTGGATAATTCCCGATTACAAGAAATCGTTAGGGCTATATCTAGGGTGTAGAAATTAGCCCGTTTTGC
>JANXMF010000230.1 GCA_025354795.1 Pseudobdellovibrionaceae bacterium | reverse complement strand
CAGTGTGACCCTTTGTTTGGCTTTTGGGGCGCTTTATTTTCTGCGCGAGACCTACGGGCGCAATCTCGATTACGTCGAGGGGTCGGGAGTTTAGGACAACGAAAATCGTCGAGTTGATTGACGCCTCTGTAAGTAATCACTTCATTTAACCGCGGAGCCCGTTTTAACGGTCATACGTCAGGGCCCAATTCTTGTAATAAGAAACAGCGGGTATTTAGTCACTGGGGTTTATAATGGGACGTCATTCACGGGTTATGGAGCTTACACTCCATGGGCTGACTATTTTTTCGTTTGTGTTGATGTGCTGGGTGGTGCATCGCACGCTTTTGCCACGCGCGCAGTGTGTGAATTCGTCATTTGTTAGCTTTGTGCAAATCGGTTCCACCCGCATTGACAACTGTCTTTATGAGAGCCGGCTCAGCCTGAATTCCTGGCTTCATCCGGTGCCAGCGGAAACTATGCGGTTAGTACGTAGGTTGGAAGTGCTGGAGCCGTTGACCGCGCTGTTTCCGGAAACACGCCCGCGGGTGGCGGTGGAGGTTCGTCAGGACGAGCTGCGGATGTTTGAAATTGGCCGTGGCTTTATCCGTTTGGGCCAAGAGTGGCTTAAAGAACCGCTGCAAACCCAACGCGCTTTGATCATGGGTCTGCTCAAGCGCGATCAACCGCAAAATTATAGCGAACCGTTTCAGCTGGAAGTTATGACTGATTTTCTGCTGATGAGCGTGCTCTCCGAATACAATTGGCAAGATCACTCGGTGCGCGACGATATCAAGTTTTCAACCAGTGCGCCGGCCTTCGTGAACTATTGCAAATCCCCGTTTCGGTCGCTCGCGCATTATGAATCTTGCGCGCTTGAGCGGCCGGATTCGGTCGACTTGCAGGCCAATGTGTGGGGCTTGCGGCCACTGCTTGCAGTGGCGTTGTGGCGGGTGTTCGATCAGGCCACGGTCGCGGAAAAATTTAAGGCGATGCAGGCGATTCGTTTCGGCCATCCGCTTCCGCCCATTGCGGCTCTACATGAATCCTCGCTGGCGAAGACGGTGACGTGGATGCACGACACGCTTGACGAGCAGCTAAGGGCGTTGCATTTTCAGTCCACTGAAGACGCGATTCGCCGGGCTTTTAAGGAACTGGAGATCGAGGCACCGACGCACTGGGAATTGACCGTGGACCTCACCAATACGCCGGCGTGGAAAGAAATCTTAAAACAATTCACCACCTGGAGCCGCATTCGCCACGGCGAACGCACCTTGGTGTTTACTCCGGAAGGTGCGGTGGCGCTGCCTTCGGGGCTGCCGGTGGCGTGGGAGACTTCTGAGATTCAATCGCAAAAACATATTCTCATCGCTTGTGAGTGGCCAAAGCCCGAGGAGACGATCCTGATCACCGCCCGTCACTTTTTTGCGCGCCAGAGTTGCGCCAAGGTCGACGAAGTTTTTTGGAATTAGAACTCTAGCAAAGACCGATTTGTTGCAGTACTAGTTGCCCAACGCCACAACGTTCATCACAATACGGAAATGAAGAAGCGCAATCTCACCATCGTCGCCGGCATTATTTTCGTGACGATCGGACTCTACGCTTTGTTGTGGAGTGCCCCGCCGCTCAGTTGGGATGACGACGCGAATATCTTCGCCAACCCGTACTTCGTGATGCATCAGTGGTGGCGCGTCTGGCTTGAGCCTTACTATGGTCTTTACGTTCCGGTGATCAGTACGGTGTGGGCAGCGCTCTATTGGCTGGGGGGTGGCGCTTCAACGCCGTTTCGCATTTTAAATACGCTTATTCATGTCGGTAATATTTTTTTGCTGTTTTGGTTGCTGCGCGGATTGGCGGCGCGGTGGAAATTGCGCAATCCGTTGGTGCCCAGCCTGGCACTGGCGATTTTTGCGTTTCATCCGTTGCAAGTGGAAACGGTGGCGTGGATTTCGGGTGGGCGCGATCTGCTGGCAACCTGTTTTGCGCTCGCGGCCACGCTGCTTTATTTTTCGCGGCCTTCGCGCGCGGGTTTTTGGGGCGCGACCTCATTGTTTCTCTTGGCGCTGCTTGCCAAGCCGAGCGTAGTGGCATTGCCCTTGGTTCTGGTGCTCTACGATGAGGGTTCGTTGAAGCCCAAGCTGTGGAAGTTCTTGCCGTGGTTTTTGCTTGCGGGCGGTGCCGTTGGCCTCACCCAGTTCGCCCAGGTGGAGCATTTTATCAATGGCGTCGCCTGGTGGCAGCGGCCGCTCATTATGCTCGATACCTATAAATTCTATTTTCTCAAAGTGATGTGGCCACACCCTCTTTCGGGCAACTATGGGCGCACTCCAGAGAGTGTCGTGGCCGATATCGTCACTTGTGGAATGGCCGTGGTGTTTGGTTTGACGATGATCGGTGCCTTTATGCTGGCAAGGTTTGCAAGCCGGCGCTGGTTACTGATGGGGGCTTGGTTTCTAATCCTTCTGCCGGTTTCAGGGGTGGTGCCGTTTGCGTTCGCCAATATTTCGTGCGTGGCCGATCATTACAATTATCCGGCGATGGCGGTTGTCGCGATGTTGTTTATGTTGGCGCTCGATCTGGTTTGGCCGAAGCCCGAGTACACGCTTCTGCCTCTGGCGCTGATGGGCGCCTGGTGTTGGGCCAGTGTCGAGCGCTTGCCGGTGTGGGGGAGCAATCGCGATTTTTTCACGGATATGGCGCGCACTGCACCCGCTTCTTATAGCGCGGCACTCGGAATGTCGATCGCCTTGTGCGCGGAAGGCACCGAGTATGCGGAGGGCGTCGAGTGGACCGATAAGGCGCTGGCGGCGCGGCCGAATGATATTTCCGCTCTGGCCAATCGTGCCTACTGCTTGCTGCGCATGGGCCGCAATCAGGACGTGATCGCAATGGACTCCTATTTCGATGCGCTTGATCCCGACAAGCTCGAGGCCGAACAACCCACTGGCTATTCCAGTTTTTTAGCCTCGCTCGGAACTGCGCTGGTGCAGGAACAAGATTTGGAAATGGGATATCAATTTCTGTGCGAAGCGGTGCGGGTGAAGCCGTCGGAGGTGAATCATCAGCGCAATCTCCAGGTCGCGACGGAAATCTTGTCGCAGCACGGGCTCACTCCGCATTGCGAGGAGAACAGCGTGACTGAACCGGTCGATGAGAGGCTGGAGCTAGAGGAGGAATAGGCTTTGGGATCGTGCCCGATTCGCCTTTCTACGCCAAAAAAGGTCACCTTAGACAACCGAACTCTAATATAGCGGCCGGGCGGATGGTCTCAGGTTTGCTATTTAATATCCATGGGTTCGTGTGAAATTGGAGTAAAGCTATGGGATTGAACAATAGTTTGACAGTAATTTCTGTGGCACTGAGCGGAGCGCTTTTTATTTCTGGTTGTTCAAGCAAGGGCAGCAGCAAGAGTGAACCAAGTGCGCCCACTCGCGTGGCAAAGGCGAACATCGACCAAAATGGTGATTTGCGCGAAGTCACGACTGAAGTGGTTCCAGAGGGTCCCGTCAGTGCTTCTCCACCTAGCGCACGGGAGACTTTTCGTCCCGATCCGCGCGGGGGAGCTGCATCTGTTAAAGGGGACGCGAGAACCTCAGGACCAATCGTGGTTCATACGGTGACGACCTTCACAAGTCCCGCGCCGCCCGCACCACGACAGTCAGAATCAGCTGTAATTCCACTACCACCCCCGCCGCCGCCTCCACCCCCTCCGTCCCGGGAAGCCGTAAGACCATCTGCTCAACCTCCAAAACCTCCAATAATCCCGCCTCCACCCCCGCGTCCACCCGTGCCGCCGCCACCGGCGACCACCACTGCGACCCCTCCGGCGTTGACTTGTCCAAAGCCCTTCGTTTCGACCGACAAGGAAAATGCTTTTTGGTATCCGGGACTGCCCCAGGCACCCGTGAAATCACCGCGGTGGATCGGTATGGAAGACACCAGCGATCCCAAATTGCCGTTTCGTTACACCGATGGCCGGGGTGACGAGATCTCGTTCGAGGCACTCAAGCGCGCCAATGCATTGGACGCGCGCATTCAAACAAGTAGCCGCGCTTTCTCCATGCGCATTCGCGACGTGAAGATTTTTGCACCCATCCGAACCGCGCACAAGGTCATGGTGCAGGTCTCGCTTGAAAACAACGGTCGCATTGAGACGATCACGCTTGAAGGTAAGACTAAAAAACTGGCGGATAACGTGAAGCGGGTCGATGTGGAGTTGCGCCAGCCTGAGGTTAAGAACAGGGCTGCATTTGGCGGCTTACTCACCTGCGGCGATTTGCTCCAGGGATGTAAACACATTCTGCTGCGTTTGGATTCGATCAATGCCCAAGGTAAAGTCGATAACGTGGCCTACATTGTCCACCGCTGGGGCTTGGCCGAATTGACGCTTTCGCCGTTCGATAAAAACCGCGAGTCTTTTAATCGCTTTAAAAATCGTCCGCACCAAGCGCTTGCTGATTATTTCTCCAGTACCAACGCGAACCTGTGTGTGCGGGCACTGAAGGAAAACAAAGCTGGCACCAAGAAGTTAGAGGATTGTGCTTTTAAACGTTTGAGCACCGAGTGTGCACTTGATGACGAACTCAGCATCAATGCGGCCTTATCACTGGGCTTTCGCAGCTGGGCCGTGGCCTACGGTCAGGCGGAATTTATCGTTACATTTAGCAGCGCCCCGTACAGCGGCTTATTGGAATATGCCTCGCCGGAAGTGACTAAGAACTTCCAATTGGTCTTTCGTGGACCGCTCATTCAGGCTAAATATGACATTCCGATAACGGTCGAAGGCAGCCAAGCGAAACTGCTTAAGTTCGCATATCTGCACAACAATGATGGTGGCGGAAATTTGAATTTAGGTTTGGCTTTTGAACTGACGGGCTCAAATGATACAGAAGCTCTCACGCGCATCAGTGTGAGTCCGCGCCAAACTGAGACCGTCAACACAGTGGAAGTCGAAGCCAGCATCAAACAAATGAAGCCATTTGTATTAAAATAGCCGAAAGGTGCATCGCGCCATTCGTAAGAAGTTGAAATAATCCCGGTGACAGTGGAAAAATGGTCGCAAGGGAAGCAGCGTGGAAATCACAATTCAAGAAGCAACTTCGTCAGGCGTCATCTCGCACGGTCCGCCTAAATTAGGTCTGTTTGTAGACTATCGCCAATACTTGCGGGAGTTTTACGAATTCAAGCGCGCGCAAAGCAAAGGCGAATTGCGCGCCTACTCCTACGCCACCTTCGCCGCATCCGCCGACATCAAGTCTCCGAATTATTTAAAACTCATTATCGCCGGTCAGCGTAATCTTTCCAGCGAGATGGCGCGTAAGTTCGCGCGCGCGCTGAACTTGGCCAAGGAAGACTGCGAAGAGTTTCTGGCTTTGGTTGACTTCACCCAGGCGCAGGAGCCGATCGAGCGCAATCGCTTCTTAAAGGTGCTCTCCGACATTCGCGTACGCCAGCAACTCCGCAACGGCGAGATCAATGCGGACACGTGGGAAAAGGTTCCCAGCTGGGTCACGTGGGTGCTCGCAGCGCTGACCGAACAAGACGGCGTGAGTTTTGAGGTGGCCGAGCTTTTTACCATAATGCGCGGCAAGGCCCGCCCAGACGATATTAAGCGCTGTCTGGCCAAGCTGCTCGAGGCGGGTGAGATCGTCAGAGACGAAGTCTCAGGTGAAGTGCGCAAGGGCCGCGAGCTGATGAGCGGCTCGGAGAATGTACCGGTGGCCCTGGTGCGCAAGCTGCAAAGTGAATTGATTTATTTAGGGCTCGAATCACTCTATCAAGACGAGCCTCAGGATCGCGAGTTCGGCACCCAGACCCTGGCGCTCACCGAGAGCGAGTTTGAGCAGCTTAAGTTTGAACTGCGACAGTTTCGCAAGCGCTGGTATAAAGATGTGAGTGTAAATCGCAAGAACTGCAAGGGTGACCGTATTTTTCAGCTCAATATTCAGTTGTTTCCGGTGACAAAAGCGAAGAGTGGAAAAACTACTTCTTGAAGCCCCGGCGACAGACTTAGGAGCTTTTGACTCCGACTCTCTTAGGGGGGGGAGGGGGGAAAGCGCCCATCGCCAAGACTCAAGAAGTTTTCAATCAACAACAAACGTACAGATTCAACAAACGTTCCGAAACTATGTGTAGCAACTTGTGATCCATTGTGCGGACGCCGTCAACCGCCTTTAAAATTATTCTAGAGGCGCTTTGTAAAATAGTTAGGGACAATTTGCGTCCCACCACGTGGAGTTTTTGCCGCTTTCGGGTGCGCGAGAATTAAGTAAGTTTTTGAATAGGTCAAAAAACCATTCCTTTACATTTGCCACGATTTATTTTTATTTAATTTCTTAAAGGATCGGTGCGTAATTATAAAAAATACTCATCCTCTCAAGTGCACAGTTCTTGGGCGATGCGGTGGCTGTCCCCTCGGCGACCAGCCTTATGCGGAAGTTCTTGAGCATAAAATTTCGGCTGTGCGCGCGCGCTATCCGTACGCCAAAGTCCATTCGTCGCCGAGCCAAGGTGTACGCGACCGAGTGGATCTCGTGTGGGAAAATTCGCGCCTCGGACTCTATGCTCTACAGGCGCGGGAGGTGGTGGATTTTTCCACCTGTCCAATGATGAGTCCGGCGCTCGAGCAGTGGTTTATTGAATTTCGCCAGCGCGATCCGGGCGTACTCAAGGGCAGTGTGCGCCTACGGGTTTCCCCGCGCGGTGAGCGCGGGGTGTGGTTGGATTTTTCCAATCAGGCCGTGAAAATGCTGTTTGAGGAGCGTGAGTATTTACAGTGGTTGAGCGCGCGGGCTTTCGTCGAAATCGGGCAGCGGCGCAAAACTTTATCTTGGGTGGACGGAAAACCCAGGCTCGTCGATCCAACCTTGAAGCCTTGGTTTGAGACATACGACGAAAACTTCCGGGCGATTCCGCTCTATGGACCCGTTGCAGGATTTTCGCAGGCGGGATTCGCCGCCAATCGCGTGCTGGTGGAAGCCGTCGCGCAAATGGTGGCGGCAAGTGGTGTGCGGGACTGGCTGGAGTTGTTTAGCGGCAACGGCAACTTTGCTTTGGCCCTTTCGGCTCGCGGGTATGAGGTCGAGGCTTTCGAACTGGAGCCGTTAGCGACCCAAGGATTGGCGCTATCGGCGGTCGGACGCTCACTGAAAGTGCAGTGTAGGGATGTTTATTTAAAGAGTTTACCTAGTTTCGCGGGCCGCGGACTGCTGGTCGATCCGCCGCGTGCGGGTCTGCGCGAGGTTCTCGAGCAGGTTCGCAAGTCGCTGCCGACGGCGCTCGTCTATGTATCTTGTTTCACCGAGGTTTTCTTGCAAGAAGCCACCCGCCTGGAAGCGCTGGGCTTTGCACTCAAACAGTTGGTGGGAGTCGATCAATTCCCCTACACGCCACATATGGAGTGGATCGCGCTTTTTGAGGTGGAAAAACCTGCGATCTTATCCTAAGAACAAGTTTGCATAACATATAAGGACGAGAATTGGTCGTTTCCATCGCGAATGTCAAAAAGCAGTTTCATGGCCGGGCCGTGGTCAACGGTATCGACCTCACGGTTGAAGAGGGCGAACTAGTTGCGCTCATCGGGCCGTCGGGCTGCGGGAAATCGACACTCTTAAGATGCATCAACGGGCTCGAGACGGTGGATGCCGGCGAAATTCGGGTGTTTGCGAATTCCTTATGCAGTTTGAGTGAAATCGGCCCGCGCGAATTTTCCAAAAGGGCGCAGTCGGTGCGCCAGCAAGTGGGAATGGTGTTCCAGAGCTTCAACCTCTTTCCCCATCTCACCGTACTGGAAAATCTAATGAAAGCTCCGCGGGTGGTGGCCGGAGTATCCTCGGCTGAAGCCGAAAAAAAAGCACTGGCTTTGCTGATCAAGGTCGGCTTAAGCGAAAAAGCTGATTGCTTTCCCGATGAGCTTTCCGGCGGCCAGCAGCAGCGCGCGGCCATCGCCCGGGCGCTGGCGATGTCTCCTAAACTAATGTTATATGATGAGCCAACCAGCGCGCTTGATCCGACTTTGGTCAACGAAGTTTTGCGGGTGATGAAACAGCTCGACACCGAAGGCATGACGCAAATCGTGGTCACGCACGAAATGCGCTTTGCTCGCGACGTCGCCGATCGCATTGTCTTTATCGAAAACGGCCGCATTGTCGAAGCCGGCACGGCCCAACAGATTTTCAACAATCCGCAGAGCGAACGCACGCGCGCCTTTTTGGGGCATTTTTTATGAAGTGGCTGCTATTGCTTTTTGCCTTTCAAGTCGATGCCGCCGACAAACTTCGCTGGGGCGCGGATATCCAAAGTGGGGCACCTTATTCGTTCAAGTCTCCCGACGATGCCAATCAGATTATCGGTTTCGAAGCCGAATTGGTTGAAGCCTTAGGGAAGCAGCTCGGGCTCGAAGTGCAGTTTGTGCAAAACACCTGGGAAGGCTTGGTCGAGGGCCTCAAGCGCCGCGACTATGACATCGTGGTGGCCGGGCTTGAAATCACTCCCGACCGTGCACAAGAGGTGCATTTTTCTCAACCTTATTACTTTAGCTCCGAGCTGCTGACGGTGCGCCGTAGCGTTAACAATGTCAAATCGCTCGAGGATTTGAAAGGCCAGCGCGTGGCGACTCTCGAAGGGGCCTTGGCTCAACGGATTCTAAAGGGTTACCCGGTGGAGACCGTGGGTTACACCGAAGAGGTCAACGCCTATAGCGATCTGGCTTTAGGCCGAGTCGATGCGGTCTTACTCGACGAGCCGATCGCGCTTTATTATGGCAAACCCAATCCCGAGCTAAAATTGGTCGGCGAGCCGATCGGTGATTTGGCCTACGGCATTGCCACCCGCCATGAGGACTCCGAGTTTAGTGCCAAGATTAGTGCGGCTTTGGAAAAACTGATCCGTGATGGCACAGTTCGAAAGATTTTAGAAAAATGGAATATTTGGAATTTCAAAACTGCATACGCTTGGCGTATGAGTCCCGCGCCTGCGACCAAGCCCATGGCTTATGAAAAATATCTAGAAAGTGCGTGGCTCAAGCGCACCTTCTCGGCCAAGCTGGCCAAGTACGTCACTTTTTTGCCGCTGCTCGCCCGCGGCGCTCTGATGACGCTTGAGGTTTCGATTTTATCGATGGTGCTAGCAATATTTGTCGGTTTGCTAATTGCGCTGGTGCGCCTCTATGGTCCGCGCCCGGCGGCTTGGCTCGCGCTGGCGTTTGTGGAATTGTGGCGTGGAACGCCGCTATTGATCCAGTTGTTTCTTATCTTCTACGGTTTACCTCACATAGGCATTCGTTTTGATCCCTTTGTTGCGGCGGTGATCGGGCTCGGTTTGAATTATGGCGCCTGTGAAGCCGAAAATTATCGCGCGGGAATTTTATCGATCCCGAAAGCGCAAATGGACGCGGCTCAAGCTCTCGGCATGTCGCGGGGTCAGTCTCTGCGCCATGTGATCTTGCCGCAAGCGATGCGCGTGGTGATTCCACCGGTAACCAATGATTTTATTGCGCTGTTAAAAGACTCGTCGCTAGTGTCGGTGATTAGCATGGTGGAGCTCACCACAGTTTACGGGCAACTCGCCTCGGCGTACTTTGACTATCTGGGTCTTGGATTGCTGACGGCCGCGGTTTATTTCTTGATCGGTCTGCCGTTTGTGCGCCTGTCGCGCTACTTCGAAACGCAACTCCAGGCGCGGCGGATGAAAAATATCCCGAAGGTCCTTTAGTAAGTGTTCATTCGCGTGGTGTTGGGCGCCTCGGAATCACCATCGCCACCGCTCTTGTGCTGTGAACCACCACCGAAGTGCATAAAGGTGAGGGGAAAACTAAGACTGACCATCGCGGCTGAATAACTAAATTTCTTATAAGTGTCGGAAATTTTTCCGTGGGTGCCGTTGAGTCCGTAGTCAGTGAAATTGTAGATGGTGTAGTCGGCGTTGATCGCGACTTCCGACAGCAAGCACCAGCCGAGAGTGAGTTTATAAGCTGAACCTTTGTAGCTCATGCCGCCGGCGTTGACGGTACTGGTGGGGGCGTAAGATCCCATCATGCGAAATCCCATCGGCGCCTGAAACCCGAGCGTGGCGAACGTTGTGTTCTGATCCCAATCGACGGTACTAGATTTTGAACCGAGTTTTTCTTTGCCTGAGAGCGCCTGATATTCACCGGCCACGATTAAAAAATGTTGCCACAGCAGACCCACGCGCCCGCCGTACATTAGGCCGTTGATGGCTCCAGAATCGGCATATTCGGTGGTCTCCACGCCGAGAGTTCCCGAGCCCACGCCGCCGTAAGGCTCGAACAGCACGCTGGCCCGGGCGCCGAGTGAAATGCAAAACAGGGCCAGTAATGTGAATTTAGACATGGGTCACCTCGCCTTTGATACTCAGATTGTACGCGCGAATGGCGGCTGTGGAAATCGGACTAGACTTGAGCAGAGCGCGCCGCGCCCGCGCCACCGGCAGGGTTTTACCGCTGCGCAATTCGACTTCGAGTCGCGGACGGTGGTGGACTATTTGAATGAGCTTCAGGCAAATCAAAGCGTTGCGATGAATTCTCAAAAAATGTTTGGGGTCGAGTCGGGCTTCGAGAAAACTTAGCGAAAGCTCACAAATAAACTCGGCGTTGGCCGTGTGGATAAAGGTATAGTGGTCTTGGCTGGTGAAACACTCGATGTCAGCAACCTTGATCAGGTGAGTGACGGAGCCCTATTTGACGCTGATTTTTTCCAGGTGCCCGAGTTGTTTTTCGAGACCCTGCAAGTCCGACCGCGGCCGCGCGAGAGTTCTTTTCAGAGCCCGATTAAAGCGCTCGAGATCAAAGGGTTTCAAGAGAAAATCGCAGGCATTTTCATCGAAGGCGCGGATAGCGAATTCGTCGTAAGCGGTCTGAAAGATCAAATTGAACGGGCGATGTTCGATATGCGAAAAACCTCGAATCCATTTAGACCCGGCATCTCGATGTCGAGAAATAAAATGTCGGGCGTTATAGTCTTGAGCAGACGCAAGCACTCAGAGCCATTGGCGGCTTCATGGATTTCATATTCCGCGCCGAGAAAACGTTTGATGCGGTTGCGCGCCAGTTCCGCGTCGTCGACAATGAGGATTTCAGTCATGGGACGTTCACGCCGGTGACGGTAAAGCGCGCGCGGGTGTGTGTCGCCCTCGTGCCAGATTTTGAACTCGTGAGTGGTGCCTTAAAGTAATTCGAGCCGACTTTAGGTGTTTTTTAGACCGGTGCCGCGCGCATCATTGACTGCAGGCGCTTCGCCTGAGGCGGAATTGCTGACGGTAATGGCGAAACCTAGGGACACGGATTTCACGTTGACGCTCACTTCCCCTCCCGTCTCAGGGCGCGCGATGCCGTGCTTGATTGAGTTTTCCACGAGCGTTTGTAAAATCAGGCTCGGCACATAGATTTCCTGGCTACCGGTAGGCTCTTTGGCCTGTGCTGTCCTTCCACCAGCCCTTGCCGCTGTAGGTGCTTTCGGGCAGGGCGGACATCGAGGCGAGCGCTGAGTTTGCGCCCAGCGTGAGGGCGGCTGCGAGAGCGATTTTTGCGGTGAACATTGGTTTCTCCTTTTGTTCAGTTAGTTAGTGCCCCTTTTTTTGTGGGGGCGTGAATTGAGATTTAGGGGTTTTGCGGTGTTTCGGAGACTGAATGGCTAACGCGGGGGCTTCGTTCTTGGTCGCATGGTTTTTTGAGATGTGCTATACTGGGTGAGTTTCCTGGGGGCGACATGGCTTCGACGTGGGCTGTGAAACTTTAGGAGCATGCAGAGGCGTACGAGGTCCTCTTAAAAACGTGCAACCTGATATTCGGCAACGATTATCAACAACTTGCTGCCTAGTTTTCTAGAGTAGCAACGTCGAACCAGCTGATCGGTGATGTCACTGGGTAGACGCCACTAATGTCACATCGGTCGAAGGCTGTTTTCTTTAGGGCCTTCGACTTAAAAATTCTGAGGGACTGGTCACGGGGAGCGTGTCGTTGCGCGCCCTGAGATCTAAGTTAAATCAACGACTAAGCATGTAGCGCCTGAATGCGGAGCACTTACGGACGCGGGTTCGATTCCCGCCGCCTCCACCATTACAAACAACAGGCGCACCATTGTCCGAAAAAGATCGGGATGGGCGTCTGTCCTTGGCGGTTAGGAAATGAATGTTATTGGGCAAGGCCCCGGAGTTGATCTCCGAGGCCTTCTTTGTTTTAGTAGTTGTCATCCATACGGGCACTTCTTTGGCTGTGACGTAGAATACCTGAAACCCTTCACGGGTATAAATTAAGCCATCCACCAAGCGACGCATAAGCCGTTTTTTGGTCGCTACGCTGGCCTTAGGCCAGCCCTTCTTGAACGCCAGTGCACGATCTTCAATGACAG
>JANXMF010000197.1 GCA_025354795.1 Pseudobdellovibrionaceae bacterium | reverse complement strand
TCCCGGCTTTCAGCACCTGAACTTGCGATGCATAATCCGCACTGGTGGCGCAAGGTACTCCGATAGCGGGCGCATTCGGCGGTACCAATTCCAGGGACATACGCTCCCAGCGCTGGGGAGCGGATTTCTACACCCTAGGCTATATCCCTGGCAGGATTGAAACTTTCCATTTTCGACTTTAGCAATGCCTGGGATATCAATTATCCAACGACACCAGAAGATTTAGCTACTATTATGGATTCACTCCAGCCTATCGCGGAGCCCAGATCACTATTTCTAATTACTGCTGAACGGTGGGTATGGGCCGGGACGAACCCCACTTTTTATTCGGCTTTTCGCTTTCAGACCATTGCTCATGATTTTGGGCAAAAGCTAGCGCTCGGTCGGCTGATAGAAGCATCGGAACGCATTACCCGAATATTACATGGAGGAGGTTATCCTAAAGCCGAGCCGGGTTATGAGGCAGGGATTAAGAGACAAGCGCTTTTGGACCTGGCCATTCTAAGCCTCCCCCTTAAGCCTAAGTCCTTGCTCCCTAGTTTTATAAACACCATTGATTTTGGGAGTCCGAGCTGCGCCGATCGCTTGACTGGTGGCCCAGCTTTACCTACAAAATAGCGTTGGTCCGTTTCAACAAAACCTAATCGAGTTATATCCGCAAAATGCGTCCCTCGCTGATCATTTTTGGGAGGCAATTATGAAGCTTTCAGCAACCATTTTCGGGTTCTTTTTTCTCTCTTGTGCATTGGCGAATGCAGAGGACTTCGATCATATACTAAATAGTCCATATGGAGAGTGTATTCTTGTCACCCATGATACGCGTCGAATTGTTAAACATAATGTCGATGTTGAAAAGTGTGCGGTCTATCATAAGAGCGACGCTGGAAAGTGCTATGAGGTAAATCCAAACAATCTTCTCCCAAGAGAATCGGCGCATGGAAGGTTGCCTCACCTGAGTTTAGTCAACGCTCATCATCTCGTCCATTTGTAAACTCGCCGCGTCCGTGCGTTGCATAAGGCCAGCCCTGACCGCTTGGCGATCCGCCAGCGAGCGGTTTTGCCCCAGTTTAAATTTGCCCTCGATCTTTTCTACCTTAAGCTTTAGCCCGACGATAGTTTGCGATGACCGCCAACGAAAACGCTTCAAGGAGATACATGGTTGGCCTTTCGTGATGAGCGTATGCAATGGATACCGCGAGTGTCTCATAAGTGAAACTCAAACTCGCATATATCCAATGCCGCCGAAATGAGCGCCTCAAGTTGCGAACGTTTAAGATTTTGATCAAACTTTTGTCGCGGGTCGACGATCCTTGATGCAGGACGTAATTTCGGGGGAGATAAGTCATGAAAGTTCGAGTTTTAGTATTGGTTTTGGCGGGATTTTTAGCCACGGCGCCAGCGGCATATGCGGATGACTCCACTAAGACCGAAGACGAAGTCCGGTTTGTGCGCGACTTTGAAATCAAAATCAAATCATTGGAAAATTACACTACGAGATTTGTAGAGTCCGGCACCAACCGCGGGCGTAGGCCTGCATCAAATAACGACGCCGCGGCAGCGGATGTAAATCTAACTCTGGTGCAAACTAAGCACGAACGCTAATCTCGCCGAAGTGGTCCCATTTGGCTCGGCGATTCCGACTCGTGAATTCTGGACCGGCTAACCTTTCCCGAACCCATCGATTGAATTCACCGACTCTTGCGCAAACTCCGTTGAATATCCCGATCCGCTTCACGGCCCTTCACCGCCTCGCGCTTGTCGCCCTTCTTCTTCCCGCGCGCCAAAGCGATTTCGACTTTGGCAATGCCTTTTTTAAAATACATTTTCAGAGCAATGCAGGTCAGGCCCTTCTCAGTCGTGCCATTTTGAATCTTCGCGAGCTCATTTTTATTCAAGAGCAATTTGCGCACGCGCTCGGGCTCATGATTGAAAATACTCGAAGCGGTGTAAACTGCGATATGGGCTTTTTGTAAATAGGCTTCGTGGCCACGAAATGCCACGTATGAATCTTTTAAAGAACATTGACCATCACGCAACGATTTAACTTCGCTGCCGACCAAGACGATCCCCGCTTCATAGACGTCGAGGATTTCGTAATCGAAACGCGCCTTTTTGTTGTCGGTGATAATCTTAATGCTCATAAACTTTTTTGAATAACTCCACAAATTGCGCGGGCGTTAGTTCTTCGGCCCTGGCCTTTTCCGTTAAGTCCATTGCAATCAACAGCCCGGGCATGCGCGCCAGCTTAGATGGATCGACTACACTCTTCAAGTTTTTCAGCAAAAACTTGCGGCGAAAAGCGAAACCCTGCTTCACAAACTTCAAAAAGCGTAGGCCCAGGTCCGGATCGGGCAAACGCTTAAAAAACAAGACCCGGCCAGCCACTTTCGGCGCGGGGAAGAAATCGCCCGGAGCCGCGTCCACCACTCGCGCCATGTGAAAATGCAATTGCGCCATCACGGCGAGAAAACCATATCCCTTGCTGCGCGGCTCGGCCATCAGGCGTTGGGCCACTTCCTTTTGAAACATCAAAATCATCTCGCCAATCGCAGCGGGACCAAAACAGCGATCGATCACCAGGTGAGTCGCGATTTGATAGGGGAGGTTGCTGACCAACAACGTGGGCGCGTCCAATTGCAACTCTTCCCAATTCAATCGGATCGCGTCACCCGCCTCCACCGTCAACCCGCGGCCGCGCCAATACTGAACCAGGTCGTCGTCAAATTCAAACAACCGCGGTTTATAATCGAGTAGCGGTTCGGTTAGCGCACCCAAGCCAGGGCCGATCTCCACTAGTTCGCTAAATTTCCGTGCACGCACGCAGGCGAGGATTTTATCGATGACGTGGCCGCTGACTAAAAAATTTTGGCCAAAAGCTTTTTTGGGCGCGAGCGACATTTCCGCCAATCGAGTTTTGAGATCAAAGACCCGGCTCACCAATCCCCCGGAAGCGAGCTCGCACTGGGGGAAAGATCTTGGCCACTCACCAATCCGGCACGCAGTTTATAGAGACCTGCAAGCGCAATCATAGCCGCATTGTCGGTGCAGTAACGCAGCGGTGGTAACGCAAGGATCGCGCCTTCGACTTGCGCTAATTCCTGAGCGCGCGCCCGCAGACGGGAATTGGCGCTCACGCCTCCTGTCACGGTCCATTTTTTAATTTCCAAATGGTGGGCCGCCTGGCGCATTTTCTCCACCAGCACCTCGACGATGGCGTGTTGAAAACTCGCGCACAGATCGGCCCGCCGGGCTTGCCATTCCGCCGGCGGCATGGACTGTAACAAGCGCAGCGCCGCGCTTTTCAAACCGCTAAAACTAAAATTCAAATTACCTTGCTGACTCAAAGCGCGCGGAAAAACAAACGCCATCACATCACCACCAAGCGCCGCGCGATCCACCGCAACTCCTCCGGGAAAACCCAGGCCCAACATTTTTGCGAATTTATCAAACGCCTCGCCGGCCGCATCGTCTAAGGTCTGTCCAAGCAAAACATATTTCCCTGGGGCCAAAACATGGAACAAATGCGTATGCCCGCCACTCACCGCGAGACCCAAGTACGGAAAGGCAAACCCTTCAGGCGGAGAGTAGCTCTCATCGCGCAGCAGCGCCGCAAGCAAGTGACCTTCAATATGATTCACGCCAAGCAAAGGAATAGCGTGAACCAAACTCAACGTTTTCGCTGTTACCAGTCCCACGAGCAGCGAACCGATCAAACCCGGCCGCGATGTTACCGCAATGCCGGTGATCTGCCCCCAGGTGACGCCCGCCTTGGTCATGGCCAAATCAATCAAGGGCAAAAGATCTTCGGTGTGGCGGCGACTGGCAACTTCCGGCACCACACCGCCAAAAGGACGGTGATAGTCGTCTTGGCCAGCGGCTACGAGACTCCTCACCACTCCGTGACTATCGAGAACGCAGACTGAGGTGTCATCACAGCTGGTCTCGATGCCGAGGATCATTTTAAGTTTTTCATGCGAAAGCTCGCCTTTTTAGCTTCCTTGGAGCCGGGATACTTGCCTGTCACTTCTTCAAAAAACGCTTTGGCCTCGTCTTTCATACCGAGTTCCTGAAAACACACGCCAATCTTATAAGTGGCATCGGCATATTGCTTTCCTTTGGGCGTGTGATCACGGTACTTTTGAAAGTCGACGATGGCCTCTTTCCATTTTTTGGCGTTGAACAGCTCCTCACCCTGGTCATAAATAGATTTTGTTTTTCCGCCAGCAGTGACCACGGGAGCGGGCTCGGGCGGTGGCGCCTTAAGCTTCGCGACCTCTTCGTTCAAAGCGGTCAGCTGCGCTTCCATTTTTTTTAACGCGTCTTCATAGGCGCTAAACTTTTGCTCGAGCGCCTGACGATCTTTGCCTACGCCGTCTTTTTCCCCTTGGCGCGCCGCCTGCATTTGGCTCAGCTGGTTTTCCATGCTATCTACCCGGCCCGTTAGATTGCGCATCTGCTCATCGACTTCTTCAAAGCGATAGCCGGCGGGTGGCGCCTTTTCACGCACGACAGGGTCGCCGCGATTGGTATTCTGCTGAGCCACGGTTTGGCGTTGCTGATTCTGACCGGTTTTTTCGGCATCGATCTCGGCGCGGGTTTTCAAGCAGCCCGCCAGTAGAATCAAAACCAATGGGCTAAGCAAATATTTATGGTGTTTCATGGCGAAGCATCCCCTGTTTGAAATTTTTTGAGACGAGTGGCATTTTCCGCACGTTCCGCGAATTGGAGGGCGGCCTTGAAATGACTTTTGGCCGAGGCATATTCGCCCTCCTTGAATGCCAACTGACCTTTGCGGAAATTATCGTCGGCCTTATGCCACAGGCCCGCCGAGATGCGGGCGCTGTCGACATCTTGGGCTGCGCGTATCGCCGCTTGAGCCAAGGTGTAATCTTCGTAGGGAGGATTGGCGGCGCACCCCACAAGCAACAAGAGCAGGACCGCGGCGAGACCGCTACTGACCGAGCGGAACGAAATTGGCGCGGCGATTTTTGGCATAGGCGTCTTCAGAATCTCCAGTAGCAAGCGGCTTCTCCTCACCGTAACTAATAATAGTCAGGCGTTTTGAATCAATCCCCAAGCTGGTCAGATAACCTTTGACCGCTTTGGCGCGACGTTCGCCCAAGGCCAAATTGTATTCCACTGAACCGCGACTGTCACAATGACCTTCGATTTGGACCGTGACTTTGGTATTATTTTTGATCCATTCGGCGTTGTCCGAGAGATCTTTGCGGGTGTTGGAACTCAAAGTCGCGGAATCGTAATCAAAATGCACGGTGTGGAGCCCCTTGATATTGCCCCCGTCACTTCCGGTGGCGTCAAACGTCATATCTTTGGAACCGATTGCCGCGTCCATTTTTCCGCCTTCGGGACCTCCTGCGGCGGCGTCGGGAGTGGTTTTTTTGCTGGCGCATGAAATCGTCAAAATCAAGGAAGTTAAAATCACGGCGGCTGAGCCAAAGCGTTTGAACATAGGTATCTCCTTCAATAGTTATCCACAGCGCATAATTAGGAAAACCTGTACCTATGTCTATGTCTTTCGCTCAGCACCATTTGAATCTCGGACAGCGGCGGCGACCCCAAGGAGCCTGAGGGCCTCCCACCCCTGGCCCCGGCTTGCAATCCTCACCTTGCAATTTTGGGCCTACAGTTCGTGGGCTCGCCAACCGGAGGTAAAAAATGAGAAGTCTAAATCGCGTTTTCATTATGGGACATGTGGGGCACGACCCCGAACTCATAATTTCAAAAAGCGGCAAACCCTACAGTCGTCTGAACGTGGCCACCAAGGAGACCTGGATGAACGCCGAGGACCAGCGCCAAGAGCGCACCGACTGGCATTCGGTCTTCGTCTGGGGTGCGCTCGCCCAGCAATGTGTGAATCATCTGCGCAAGGGTGCGCTAGTATTTGTCGAAGGCTCGCTGACGTACTGGAAAGTCGCTCAGGACACCAACACCCAATATAAAAATGCGATTCACGGGCGCGAAGTGAAGTTTCTAAATATCGCCACCGGCAAGAGTGAAAACCTCGGGACCGACATTGAGGATCTTGACAATATGGCGCCGCCAAGAAATCATAATGCTGTAGCGCATCCTGCATGATGCCACTTTAATAAATTAGAGGGGGTAGCCCATGGAAAAGCTCACTTGGATTAAGGAGCTGGTGCTAGCGGAACAGCAAATGGAAGATGCTGGAGTGGTCGACATGGAGGCCGGGTTTGACCCCAACCGCCAAGTCGATGAGGCCACCTATGAATTTATCTCCGACCTCAAAGCCGCCTTTGTCGAGGCGGCTTCGGCTTTTAATCAATTGAAGGGCTCGACTTTAGGCCAAATCCGTATTTATGGGATTTCGAAGACCAAAGCGGATTTCATGCTTTTTCGCAATGGCTACAAGCTGATTGTCAGTGTTCGGCAGCCGGGCGTGGTTACGACGTCGTACTCCAATGCTGCGGCACAATATGTGCCCGGCACGGTGGCGAAGCCCGACGACAATAAGGGGGCGGACGTTTTGAAGGCCAGTTGGGGTGCGTTTGGGCAGCTGATTTGGACTTACAATGAGCACATGATCAATGTGGATTACTTGGTGCGGTACTATATGAGCCGGTTTGTTAAGGACTCGGCTCGGTAAAAGGCTAGAGCCCTTAGGGCTAATGACGTACTTTTTTCACATGAAGAATCGGCTGCTGCCCGAGTCACTTGCACAGTCCATAGGACGAGAAGGATTTGTTGAATTCTATGTCCCATAGCCACCTTCAGCAGTTGGAGTTTTTTCGCCAAAATCGCTTTATTTTTCAATGCGCGGGAAAATAACCTTCTTCACCACGGCTGAAGCGCCATTGCGCAAAATCGTCTCATTGCGATTGAGCGCGAAGACTTCGGCGGGCGGCGCTTCTTTAACTTTCTTGACCGTTGGCGGTGGCGGAATCGTAGGGACGAGTTCTTGCCCCCACATTTCAGGCACAGGTGCGGGCTGCGGGGGACGGACCGGCGGCGGCGTCAATGGCGTAGGCTGAATCTGAAATTCCAATCCGTTCACAAAACTATGATTGTTGAGCGCGAACTCCGGTTCGCTCTCCGTCGCCGTCGGTTGCGTCGCCCATTTGGGCAACTGCGCCGGATCAAACATCAATTGCTCGCGATTGAACTTGGCGATCAGCTCCACTTGTTCGCGCGGCAGATGCACGTTTTGCGAAATCTCATCAATGCTCAGGCCGGAGTGCGCCATGCGCGCGGCCTTAACGTACTCCACCGTGCGCTGGCGCTCGAGGATTTCCTGATGCGGAATTTTATCCTGAAAAATCTCGGCGACTTCGAGACTGCGATGCATGGAATGATCGATCTTGAGCACCTGCTGCTCGGCCTCCAAAATTTTATTTTGCACCACGCGGGTTTTTTGCTCGAGAATTCCGGTGAGCTGCTTCACCTGCGTGTCAGTGCGGTCGGAAAGATCTTCAAGCACCGTGATCTTGGTTTGCAGCAGCTGCAAGCCGCGGCTCATGCGCGGATCGTCTTGGGGCGGCAAGCGCAACCGTAGCCAGAACATGGCAAAGCCCGCCATCGCCAACAAGTTAAACAAAATTTGCATGAGTATCCAGAGTGTCAAAGCGACTCTCCTTGGTTGACTCTAGCTTAAAAGTTTATGCTGTGAAGCACAAGACGAGGAGGACTTTGGTCGTGCGGACTCACACCAAGCTATCGGTGAACAAGCGGATCCTACGCACGGCTTCGGTCAAGTCGGGCTCTGCAAGAGCGAAACTCAAGCGCAAGTAACCCTCAAGCCCGCTCTCGCCGCCGGGGACTACCGCGACTTTTTGGCTTTCGAGCAGCGCCGTAGCCACCTCCGCTGAAGTTTTAAGAACCGTGTCGTGCCACTTGCGCTCAAGCAACGCTCGAATGTCAGCCCAAACATAAAAAGCACCTTGCGGAAAACCGGCGCGCCAGCCTGAAACTTGGTTCAAGGCCGTGACAAAACGATCGCGGCGAATGACCAATTCCTTCACATGACGATGGACTTCATCGTCGCCGGCTTGCAAGCCGGCGACGACCGCAGCTTGGGTGAAGGGACTCGCGCAACTCGCGGTCTGGCTCTGGAAGTTCGACATCGCTTGAATGACATTTTCAGGGCCGAGAGCCCAGCCGATGCGCCAGCCGGTCATTGAATAAGTCTTTGAGCCGCCGTTGACCGCCACCACGCGGTTCTTTAAATCCGGCGCGAGGTGCAGAATATGCGGGGCAACGGGCTCTGACCCAAAGGTCAACTGATTGTAAATGTCATCACTGATCACTATGAGTTGGGGATGGCGACGCAAGAGTCCCACGAGATCCTCGATCTCGGCGCGGGTGTAAACCTGACCGGTAGGATTGCTCGGGCTATTAAATAATAATAGTTTAGTTTTCGCCGTGAGCTTTTTTTCGATCTGCGAGGCGTGCACTTTGAATTCGCTAAACTCATCGCTCGGCACGATCACCGGCACGCCATCGCTCAGTTCCACCATGGTTGGATAACTGACCCAATAAGGCGCGGGGATCAATACTTCATCACCCGGATCTAGAAGCATTTGCAGCGAACTATACAAAATGAATTTAGCGCCCACCGACACGGTGACTTCGGAAGGTTTGTAATCGACCCCCAGAAGTTCCTTGGTCTTGTGGGCAATGGCGGTACGCAGTTGCGGGGTGCCGTTGGCCGGCGCATATTTGGTTTGGCCCGCATTGAGGGCTTTGATTCCAGCCTCTTTGATCACGGGGAAGGTGTCCCAATCGGGCTCACCGACCGAAAGCGAAATCACTTGGTGGCCTTGAGCGGAGAGTTCCTTGGCTTTGGCCGCGATCGCTAACGTAGGTGAGGGTTTTAAGCCGCGCGCTTTGCGTGAGAGCATCAATTTCCCTTTCGTGTAAAGCGCGTTTGTAGAGCCCGCGCCACGTTTTCGGGTACCAGGCCCGTGAGTTGGCCGTTATGGAGCGCCACCTCTTTGACCATTTGCGAGGCCACGAAACTGAATTTGGGGCGGGTGAAAACGATCATGGTTTCAATGGTGTCTTTGAGATTTTTATTCATATTGGCCATGGCCAGTTCGTATTCGAAGTCTGAAACCGCGCGCAACCCGCGCACGATCACCGCCGCGTTGTTGGCGGCGGCGTAGTCGACGATCAAGCCTTCGCAGCGGTCCACTTTCACGCCCGCTGGCAGATTTTTGCGCAGCATTTGTACGCGCTCTTCAAGGGAAAATAAATATTGTTTTCGCGCGGAATTGGCAACAACCACCACCAGTTCAGAGAATAACGGTCGGATGCGATGAATGATGTCGAGGTGGCCGTTGGTGATTGGGTCAAAACTGCCGGGGTAAATCGCTTTGGTCATAGCCTCGCTTTACGGTTAAAGCACCTCGCGCGTGCCGGTACTGGTAAAGAAGTACAAATATTTATCACCAAAAGTGCGCTGATCCAAGCGTTTTAGACCGGGATAACTCTCCGCCACTGTCTCCTTGGCTCTGGCCTCGATGACCACGATGGAATCAGAGTCTAGCAAGCGGCTAGTGCCAATTTTTTGCGCCAATTCGTCGGCCCAGGCGCGGGTAAAAGGCGGATCGGCCAGCACCAGATTGTAAGGTTCGCCCTTATGCGAATCGATATAGGTGAAAGCGTCGATGGGATGAATCTTGAAACCCTGGTTGATCTTTAGTTTACCCAAATTTTCACGGATAATAGCCAGACTTTGCTTGTGATTTTCAACGATATCGACCCACGCCGCATCTCGCGAAAGACACTCGATGGCCAAGTTTCCCGTGCCAGAAAAGAGATCGAGTACACGCGCGCCGGCGATGTGGTTCATCAATTTATTAAACAACGTCTCTTTCACTCGGTCGGTGGTCGGACGAATATGATCGGCGTCGAATGAAACCAGTTGCCGCCCTTTGTGTTTTCCAGAAATGATACGCATCTACTTTTTCCTAATCGCCTTCACAAAGAGCTTTATCCGCTCGCGATGTTCCTCAGTCAATTTGGTGAAGTGAAACTCCGCCAACCGATCCACCGCGTGGCCTTTACCGTCATGAGCTTTGTCGTAGGTCTTAAGCACTCTCCCCTCAGTCAGCACAAAGTGACCGAGGACCGGAAGTTCAAACTGCAACATGTAGAAGCTGCCCACGCGTAAAATCAAATTTCTAACATTGGCGATCACGCCCAACTCGGAAACATAAATGACCTCGATGGGTTTTTTAACGCCGGCTTGATCCAAAGTGGCCGCGAAGGGGTATGCCTTCACCAACTTTTTTCTGACCACGCCTTGCGGCTTACTGTCTGACGGACCTTTAGCCACGGGTTAATTCCTCGCCCAGCTGGACTATGGAAAAAATGTCGGCAAAGGGTTTTAGAATAAACATGTTTGCACCCAACGACTTTGCCTTCTCCAAATCATACTCCCCCGTGAAGGCACTCATCAAGATGACTTTACCTAAATTTCCGCCCTTTTTCATAACGCATTTGAGCAGATCGGGACCCGACATGCGGGGCATAAGCACGTCTAAAAAGATTAAATCGGGCGCGCACTCCAACCACTGCTCCAAACCGCATTGCCCGTCCTCGGCTTCAAACACCCGGTGGCCACTTTTTTCAAGCGCCCGGCGCAGCGAGCGACGGACCAAGGACTCGTCATCGATGACTAGCACCTTCATGACCGCTCCCGCGGTAGCCGCACGCGGAAGGTGGCGCCCTTACCGGGAGTGGAGTCAAACTCGAGATCGCCGCCGAAGCGGCGCACGAAATCTCGACTCAGGCTGAGCCCGAGCCCGGTGCCCTCGCCTTCGCCTTTGGTGGAAAAAAATGGCTCAAAAATCTGCTCTTTGAGTTCCGCGGCGATGCCTGGCCCGGTGTCTTTGATTTCCAGGATCGCCCAGCGCTCGGTTTGGTATGTGTGGACGGTGATCTCACCCTCATCCTTCATAGCTTGGCAGGCGTTATTGACCAAGTTGAAAATCACTTGCTGCATGAGCTGCGGCTCGACTTTGACTAACAGAGGTTCTTCGCTCAACACAATGTCACTGCGAAAACGCCCAGTCGCGGACTTTAAAAACGGCAAAGTCTTCACGGTGATTTCATTGAGATCCAAAACTTCGCTCTTGTGTTCGAGTCCGCCTCGGGAAAATTCGAGCAGATTATTGATGATCGCTTGGCAACGGGCACTGGCGCGTTCGACCTCATCCAAATCCTGAAAGACCTGCGAGGCCTTTGGAATCTCAGTGAGAAGCACCTGGGTGAGAGAACGAATGCCCGTGAGCGGATTGTTGAGCTCATGGGCAATATGGCCCGCAAGTTGGCCAATGGCCGACATTTTTTCAAGCTGCACCGCTTGGCTTTTGAGTTTTTGCGAGCGAGTTTCATCACGCAGATAAACCACCCACGAAATCGGCGGCGCGGCCGCGCTCATACGGATCGGATATTTCTCCACCACATAAAGCTTCTGACCCACCCGCAAGCGCGTCGACTCTTGTTGCAAAACATCTTTGAATTCCTCACGCCACTGCGAATTGGCGCGCAGCAGACGGCCGTCATGATCGAGAATAGCGATGGGCTCGGAGAGTTCATCAAACGTCATCTCCCAATCGCGCGAGGTACCCTTGAGTTCCTGCTCAAGTACCAGGCGATCGAGCGCCCAGCTGACGGGCTGCAGTTTCTCACTGAGCGAAACCACTAATGGCTCAATCTGTTCCGGGCTCAGGACATTTTCAAACAGCACCAGCGGCGAACGCGCCACATCCTTTTGCTGACGCACCGTCATCAGCGGAAAGCGTAACACCTTACCTACGGGGCGGCCCAAGGCGTTGGCCACAAACAAACTGTCGGCACTCTCACCGCTGCGGATGCGCGCAGAATTTTCCCACTTGGCGCGCACCCGGGAGCGAATAATTTGCGACCCGCGCATGTAATAAAGATCGCCGAGGTCCTCTCCGCGCGGGACGAAAAGAATCGGTGCTTCAACGCCATGGAACTCTTTGACTTGGCGGCGGATCAGCGGCAACAGATCGGGAATCTCGAGCACGTGCGCCATCTCTTTGATAAAGCCGATAATCTCACGCACGCGCGAAACATTTTTTTGCCCGGCGCGCCGGCTGGCAAATTCATTGGTGGTACGTTCCCGTACTACTTGCTCCAAACTCATATTGAGCTCATCGACTTGCCGAGTTTGCGCGCGCATCAATTGCATAAGCTGCGCATACTTTTCCTTTTCCACTTGCCGGGCCAGCGCCACGCGCACGACCTTGAGGCCCTCCGCCGGGGCCTGCGAACTATCGAGAAATAGCGCGCCTTTTACTTGTTCTAATGCGCGCTTAATATTCTGTGTGGTCCAGGCGTCATCCACCAGCACATAAACCTTCGAGCTGGAGAGTTCTTCTTTGCGCATTTCACTCAGTTCCGCCCGCGGAATCATGACCACCTGCGCTTGTAAATTAAAATCGCTGCCGGTTTGCCAAATGCAGGCCGCCAGATCCGCGCGCTGAAGTCCGAGCCACCAGCCGGGAGCGGATTGGCGGGTAAGTAAATAAATCATCGATTTTGTGGGTAGCGCTTCGGTTTGCTCGATCACCGCTTCAGATTATCATCTCTCCAACAGCCTCGGCAAATGCCGGCTCCAACTTCCACTCGAGAATATCGGCGGCATTCAGCCAATCGCCGTTCTCGACGGCCTTGTTGAGCTCGCCCAAGACCAAAGCCCAGTCTATTTTTTGCAAATGCTGTGAACGCGCGAGTTCAACCAATGTCGAGACTAAGGCATAAAAGCTGCTGTGCACGGCCGCCACGTTATATTCGCGTAGTTCGGGTACGCACTCGCGGCACAGACCGCGGGCCTTTTTGATTTCCTGCTCCACATTCCCGACGGTGCGGTAGAGCGAGCAAATCACCCGCAATTCTTCAAACAACGATCTGGTGAGAATGAGTGTCGCCGCGGTCTCACCTGGCGGAATGCGCAAACGTTGGGTTTCAAACCACTGAACCAGTGGATCGATGCGCGGCTCAAGGCGTCCCACTTCGATCAGCAATGAATCCACCTGTCGCAAGATTTTGCTCGCGGTCGCGCGCGTGTCGGAATTTATGAAGCGATCGAGTTGCATCAACGCGAGTTCCGCAAGTTCGAACAGTCGATTGAGCGCTAAGGAATCTTCCTTGGTTTCCAAGGCCGGGTATGGGCCACTGCTGTAAAGCGCTTGAATCAATTGCCAGCTAAAATCGTTGAACGACTGCCCCCACGCTTGGTAGGGCCCATTCCAATCGGTGCGTTCGATGCAGGAATCGAGCGCGGGCTCACCTCTCAACAAAGCCACGGTATTGAGTCCGATCAGGTCGGGATTCAAATCACTGAGCATCGGCACGAAAAAAATGCGGCTGCCCGGCGTCAGCGGTCCGGTTTCCCAGAAATTCACCATGCGCGAAGAGAGATTGAGTACGGGCGTAGCGGTGAGCGCAGCCATATGAATCGGCGCGCTGTCCGAACCAATCACCACCTGCGCCCCCGCGATGACATCCATGAGCGCCGGCAGTGTGGTTTTTCCAACTAAGTTAATAATATTTATATCGGCATCGAGCTGGCGATGCACAGTCTCACTAATGGCGCGCTCATCTTGACTACCTATGAGAGTGATGGTTTGCACCGAGTTGAGGCGCAAGGTACGCAAGGCCCGCACCCAAAGATCGGCGGGATAGATTTTGTCTGACGAACTCGCGCCCAAATGTACGACCACACCAGAGCGCGGGTTGGCAGTTGGCTTCGCGCAAAAATCCTCAGCCGTCAGCTCCACTTTGGCCACTGCGGCGAAAAGTTCGGTCACATGGTAACGATTGGCGCGACCGACACCCACCTGCGCGTAAAAATAAGCACTGGGATCATCGGGAATTTGCAAGTGTCCGTCGCTGTGCCGGGTATAACCGCGCACCACGGTATCGGGTGTCGCAAGAAGGTCTGTCATGTAGCTCGATACCGGCGAAAAGGAAAGGTTCACGATTTGGCCAAAGCGCAGTTCAGAGAGCGGTGCAAAAAAATCGGCGAGCTCTTGTTGGGCCAGATCGATGTCACCGCAATTGTAAACCGGCCCAAGAATTTCAGCGGTGGGCAATTGATGGACGATCAATCCCGGAAAACCCTCAAGGGCCGTGGCAAAGCGGGCACGCACCAATACATGGAGCTCACCATCGGGAAATTTTCGGCGCAGAGCGCGTAGGGTCGGCCACGTTTGGTAGATGTCACCGAATCGTGCGAGTTGCAGGACGAGTGTGCGCATTGGTCATTTGCTCCCGAATCATCTCCTCAAGAATCTTGAGGCTTTTGACTTCCATCGTGTACCCGCGCGTCTGCACGATTTTCTGTGAACACTGTTGCAGACGTTGCAAAGCCTGGTTCAGTTTGTTCTCGGTATCGTTCATTTCGACTCCGTAAGCTGAGTTTTGAGGCAACGAATTAATTTAGTTTTCACTTGAGCCTGGCTGCGGCAGCGCTCAAGATGATTGTGCACGCGCCGGAGGCCGCCGATTTCCACCACGGTGCGCGGGACTTGGCTGCGCAATTGCTCAAGCCATGGCAGGCTTTCGGCATCGGGCTGGTGGGCCGTGATGAAATCGCGAATTTCGGCAATCGAGGGCGTGCGCTTTTTCACGCCCTCGATCAGCGCGCTGGCTTTTTCACTTATATTCTCAGCACGCGATTCGAGAAAGCTGAGATGCTGGCGCATGTCCGTCATATCAGCCGCGGCAAGGTGAATTTCAATCTCACTCTTGATGCGCGTGCCTTCGGATCCATATTCAGCCAGGGAATTCAAATGATCACGGTTCAGAAAAAACTTCCAGGCGCTGCGCTCGACCAGAGTATCAACCAAACGCATGGCCTGGGATTCAAGTATATTGATTGCCAACCAAAAGCCACTTCCGGTAATATGCGTGCGCAGCCAATTCACTTCCTGATTGAGTTCCGCCGCCAGCTGCTTGAGCTGCGCCCAATCTTTATTAAGATAATGGTGAACCGAAAGCGAAACAGCACTTGGGCTCAATTGCTCGGCGCACTTATGGGTGCTCTGACTGCATGCGGAGGAATGCGGGCAAGGCGTGCAAGCGATGCGGGGCTGCAACAGGAGTGAGTCGGCGGTGTAGGCACCCGTACGCCTGTAGTCACTCGATCCGAGACTGAGTTCGATTACCGGCGTGCCCGCGCAGTTGGCCAAATGTTTAATGCTGGTGTCGCCAGAAATGAGCACGTCCGCGGTTTTTAGCAGAGAGAAAGCGCCTTCGAGAGACAAGATCGCTTCAATAACATTGAGGCCGCGGGCCTCAGCGCGGTGATAAACCTCTTCGAGGTGCGCCTCCTCGCTGGGCGCACCCAGCAGGATGAACTGCGCGGCCGGGCGAAAAACCTGGAGCTGTCTGAGCATCTGTAACCAACTCTCGGTGGACCAGTTTTTCTTTTCATCCGAGGTTAAAAGTTGCAGCACGA
Source organism: Pseudobdellovibrionaceae bacterium (assembly GCA_025354795.1). Classification (GTDB taxonomy): domain Bacteria; phylum Bdellovibrionota; class Bdellovibrionia; order Bdellovibrionales; family UBA1609; genus JALHOQ01. The sequence goes on along the minus strand of JANXMF010000197.1, from coordinate 2,474 downwards.
TTTGTTCGCCGGCTCCAATGCCGAGTGCGGCGGCTTCACGGCGGCCGCGAACGGACTCGGTCATGCTCCAATCGCGTTCGCCGTTTTTAAGTCCGCTGCCAAAATAAAAAATATCGCTATAGTGAAAAATATCCGGCACCGAGAGGGCTGCGTGATCGTTCAAATATTGAAACCAGCCCGAATGAAATTGGGCGGCGCCCTTCACATCGCGCATCAGACCAGCCCGGCTAGGAGTATTGATGTAACCGCAAATCCACGCGGAAAAATCGGTTTGGGTAAGGTTGATGACCAAATCATATTCACGGGCATTGACGAGATCGAGCTGTTCCTGCAACACCGAAAATGAAGTCAACAGCGGAATGTCGATATTGCCCAACCCCTGTTGCAAATCCTCACGATTTAGCGTCCACCATTTGCTCACGCCCGTGATCATCGGCGCCAACTGCTGAGCCGGCGTGAATGTAAGCAGATCCAGTTCGCCGCCTGGGAATTGGCGGCGCAGGCCGTTGACGACCGGCAAAATCTGGATAAAGTCACCTAGGCGAAGAAGGCTCACCACCAAAATTTTCATTTCACCAGCTCCCGTAAGGCCTTGACGATCATGCGCGCCCGCTCCGGTGAATTTTGGACCCAATCGGTTTTTTCCAAGTCATAAATACTTAACGCTGGCTCCCGCCCGCCATCAATGCGCGCCTGATCTTCGAGCGGCGCGAACCCCTTGAGCCGCCACTGCCAGTTGAGCCCGGCCCAATCACGGCCGGCCAACAACTGTTCACAGGTACCGTAAAATCCAGGCGCCCGCGCCACCGAGGGGCCATGCTGAAGAGTCAGAAAACTTTGCGCCATCGCGGCTTTCATCGCGCTGTTGGCGCGCAGAGCCTGTACGCTTTGCACGCCGGTAAATTGCACGCGCTCCTCCGGGAAACCATGAATCTTTTGACAAGCTTCCACGATCTCGGCACTCAATTCGATAACCATCACCTTGGCTTTGCTGACAGCGGTCAGCTCGGCAATATGATAGCCTGCTCCCGCGCCTAAAACAAAAACCGTTTTGACTTGGCGTAAAAGTCTGGTCCTGCGGTTCATCCAGGCCCGCGCTTCGAGCAGCGGATCGATTTCCGAGGCCAATAAGAAGCCGTCTTGACGCAACACTTGGCTGCCGTTTTTAGCAAGAACGATTTCTAACACGCCCGCGCTCGCATTTCCTGCGCCAGCTTCAGCGCATTTTCATTGCTCGGGTTCACCGCCAGCAGCCGCTCCATTTCCAGCTGCGCCATATGGCGGTCGCCGCGCTGCCAGCTTAACAAGGCAAAAGCTAAACTGATCTTTTCATTCCACCCGCCCTGCACCAAAAATTTGCGCGCCAGTTCGAGCACGCGAAAGTGTCGGCGCTCGCGCAAACCCCAATCGATGGCCAGACCCAGCGCCACGTCATTGAGCGGATTGTACTCCAACGCGGCTTCGATGTTGCCCCATGCGAGTTCCATATCGCCCTTGTTGCGGTGACAGAGCGCCAATCCCACCCAAGCTTTATCACTGCGGCTGTTCAGCTCAAGGGCCCGGCGAAACCGTAAGGAAGCCTCATCCCACTTTTGCCTTTGAATCAACAGGGTGCCAAAATTGACATACAAAACATCCGAGTCGGGATTGAGCCGATGCGCGCGGTTGTACTGATCCTCGGCCGAATCAAAATCACCGCGCCGAACAAAAATATTGCCTAAGGTCTTGAACAGCTCAAAGAAACTTGGATCGAGGTTCGGCGCCACCAGCAACGCGTCTTGCAAATGCCCAAAGGCCTCCTCTAAAAAATCCATTTCGTATTCAAGCTGTCCCACCTGCATGAGAGTGGCAAAGCGGTAATCGATTTTGAGAACTCCGCGCAAGACTCTTAGCGCATCGGCGAATTTCCCCCGCCGACGCAGTCGTTTCGCCAGCTCGAGCGCGATAAAGCTATCGTTGGGATCGATTTGCAAAATACAGTAAAGATCTTCCATGTCGAGCAACGGCGGCTGCGGATGAAGCGGCGTAGGCAGCAGCGGCGCGAGGTGATCGAAGGACGGTGTGATAAGACTGGACGTTGGTCTAAGAATTTCCAAGGTTGCCTCCCAGCAACCTATTCAGCAACTCGAGTGCCAATCGTGATCGTACATAAACCGGGCAAGCAGCACACAACTTGGTCTCAAGTCGCGGCAGATTCCCCAGTCCAGCGTCAAAACTCTGTCAGGCTTTTTCGTCCAGTTTATTGGCGGAGTCACCAGAGTGATAGGCACCGACTGCCTTTTTGCTGGTCGAGACCTGGCGCAATTCCTTTATAATATTGGATTTGGCGCGCTCGATCATCGAAAGGATTTCGAGGTCCTGGGCTAAGATGAGCGACACCAATTCATTCTTGGCCCCCATCACCTGCACCATTTCCTTTTTACTTTGTTGCGAAACACTTCCCGGCGCGGTGTGGGCCGCGGCGGCGGCCTCGA
>JANXMF010000172.1 GCA_025354795.1 Pseudobdellovibrionaceae bacterium | reverse complement strand
GACGAATTGTCTCGTCGTTCAGTAGTCAGCTCCGACCAGTTCCAGACCAGGCGGCATGGAGCTTGCTCACTCACTGGACCAAAAGGAGACTTGCATCTTATGGAAAGCCTTAAATCCACGGAGCCCTCCAATTTGCGTTTGCCTCTCAGCAAAGTTTTACAAAAGATCAATCGGCGCATGAATGCCGGAGCGCCCTACTCGGAAATCCTGGATTTCGTGTTTGAAGCCTTCAAAGTGATTATCCCCTTTGACCGGATGACCGTGGCACTTCTAAGTGAGGACGAAAGCCAGATGCAAGCCCATTGGGTGCAATCTTCTGCCACGATCCGAAATCTGAAACGCGACTTTGCCGCCCCAGTTTCGGAAAGCCTGCGCCAGATTCTTAGGACCGGCAAGCCACGTATCATTGGCAATCTGGTGGACTACCTTAAAAACCATCCCGATTCAGAGTCCACCCGTTTGGTAATTAAGGACGGCCTTCGCTCGAGTCTCACGTATCCGCTCTATGCCGACTCTAAGCCTACCGGCGTGGTGATCTTTTCAAGCTTTCGAGCGGAAGCCTACAACCATTCACATGCCGCCGTTTTTTCCGAATTGGCTCAGGAATTGGGGATCGTCATTGAGCACGGAAAACTACGCCAGTTCTTTGCTGCAAACACCGCGAAAGACCGTTTGACGGCCATGATTGTTCACGATCTGCGTTCACCGGCGAGCGTGATCCATGGCTATCTTAGTTTGTTCTATGACGAACCTTGGTATAAACAACTGCCGCAAAAGAGCAAAGATACGTTTTCGGTACTTCAGCGAAACGTCGACGCCATTTTAGGTTTGCTCACTGATCTCGCAGAAGCCAATCAACTTAATTCCGGCCAAATGCCCATAACGCCGCAATTGGTGAACCTCAAGAACTTTCTAAACCAGGCGCAAATGGAGGCGGAGGTGCTCGCGCATCGCAAGGGGATTGGACTCGAAATGGTTATGGCACCGAACCTGCCCGTCCTCGCCTACTTCGATCCCGCCCGCATCAAACAGGTTCTTGGCAATTTACTCACCAATGCGGTCAAATTTTCCCAAGCCGGAAGTGAGATCACTTTGACTGTATCCGCAACGCCCGGACAAATCGAGTTCGCGGTTTCGGATCAGGGTCCTGGCATTCCGTGCGAAGAAATGCCGAACCTATTTCAACCCTTTGGCAAAACCAGCGTCAAGCCGACCGCAAACGAGCCTAGCACCGGGCTTGGCCTCACCATCGCCAAAAATTTAGTCGAGCGCCACGGTGGTGAAATCGGCGTAGAGAGTAAAGTTCACGAGGGCTCGCGCTTTCATTTCTGGCTGCCGCTTGATCCGCCGTTGATCCGGCAACAGCTGGGGACTACCAATTGAATTTGCTCGAGAGCAGCTTTTGCTTTTTCAAGAAATCCCTTGGTGCTTGAAATTTGCACATAGCGAGGATGCTCCGACCAGATGCGCCCCATTTTTTCATCAATAATGTGCGCCTCTTCGGCGGTTTCAATGCGCAGGGAGTTGCGATGATTGTAGCCCCCATTGCGTCCCGGAGTTTGCAAGTGAATCACCGCCGCGTAACGACTGAGCTCAGTTGTTTTATCCGACTTAAGGTCCGACCAAAAGCTATCTTCTGTACCCGGCCAATAAGCCAACCCATCCAAAGTTCCACGGTCACAAAGACCAAGCGCCCAACGTTTTTCGTCCAGAACCATTGCTTCCATTTCCCGTTGCACATGGTAGATCGCCCGCTGTGCGGCCAATTTGGCAGACACTTCCGGCAGCCGCCAAAAACCGCCCCCGAAAACAATGGACGCGGCCTCGGGCACGATCGCGGTGTGTTCACAAAAGTGTTTCTTCGCCATTTCTAAAACGGCGGTTTTCCCCGCTCCAGGTCCACCGGTCACCACTATGAGTTGCGGGGCGTGGGCCGCTAGCCTGCAAGCACATTGGCGCTCACAGAAGTTGGGTTGATTCATTCCACTCCTCCCACGAGGATCTCCTGGTCCTGCTGCGGAACCACGCAGTTCCAGCCGAATTTTTCCACCAGGTGTTGGCGAAACGCGTGCGCGGATTCAGGTTCGCCATGAGTCACAAAGACCTGTTTGGGTTGAATACGCGACCTCTCAAGCCACTGCAAGAGTTCCGCATAATCGGCATGGGCCGATAGGTTTTCTAAAATTTGCACATGAGCATGCACGGGAATGATTTCTCCGAATATCTTTATTTCCTTGGCTCCATCTTGAAGCGATCTTCCCCTAGTGCCGGCCGCCTGAAAACCGGTGAGTAAGATGACGTTGTTGGGATTGGCCGCGAAGGCTTTCAGATGGTGGAGAATTCGGCCTCCCGTCGCCATACCGCTCGCCGAAATAATCAACATCGGCCCACGCCTGTCGTTGAGACTCTTCGATTCCTCCACGCTCCTCACACAGCGCACCACGCCCTGTAATTCATCACACTCCAAGTCGGAAAGCTTGTGCAGGGTTCTAAACTGGCAAAGCACATCGGTGGCGGTCGTAGCCATCGGGCTATTTAAAAACATCGGAAACTCAGGAATGCGCTTAGCCTTTTTTAATTGTGCTAAGAAATGGAGCAAAGTTTGGGTCCTTCCCACAGCAAATGCAGGAATCAACACCACGCTCTTGTGCACAACCGCCTGATTGATAATTCTCTCCAGCTCAACCATCGGGTGATTGTCGGGGTGGCGGCGATCGCCATAGGTCGATTCCACAATCAAGGCATCGACCGGAGGCAAATTGTCAGGCTGGTGAAAAACCGGATCTTGCAGGCGTCCCACATCGCCCGAAAATGCAATGATCTTCTTGCCCACTTTGATTAGGGCCATGGCTGCACCCAAAATATGTCCTGCATATAGAAATTTTATTTTAAATCCGGGCGACGGTTCGAATTCCTCATGAAAATTTCGCGGCACAAATTGTTCCAATGCCCTTTCGGCCTCCTCTTGCGTAAAGAGAGGCAACGCGGGGCTATGCTTTGAGGTCTTTCGCCGGTTTTGATACTCGGCCTCCTCCTCCTGAAGATAGCCGGTGTCTGGCAAAAGAATTTTACAAAGTGCCAGGGTTCCCGGCGTACAAAAAATTTTGCCGCGAAAGCCATCTTTGATCAGCCTTGGGATATAGCCTGAGTGATCCACATGGGCGTGAGTTAGGATGATGGCCTCGATGGTCTTTGGATCGACCGGAAAAGCTTCCCAATTTTTAAGGCGCAGGCTTTTCATGCCTTGAAAAAGCCCGCAATCCACCAAGATCTTCTTATCCTTATAGGACAGTAGGTACTTTGATCCAGTCACAGTTTGGGTGGCACCTAAGAATCTTAGACGAACGAATTCAGGCAATGGCATATATCCCCTTTTGCTTGAATGAAATAAGCAAATTCTGTTCTCGCTCCCTGCGCCTGCGGTCAACCACAGTTCTTGGCAAGTCTCTCAAAACTAAAAAATGGGACTTTTTGTCGTTCTCAATTTGCTTTTGTCCCATTGGACTTCTCCTTCAGTCTTCCGATGATTCACCCAAAGGTACTCTTTTTGCATTAATGGGCATCTAAGGAGTCACCATGAAGAACTTTTATTTAAGCGTAATGATCGCAGCATTTCCACTACTCTTTACCAGCCTGGCTCCAGCCGGTGTGGAAACGGATGATCCGGCAAGACCTTCGTTCGGCCAAACCGGTCAGATATTCACTTTCAAATTCACGCCGGAAGAAAAGCGCATCACGCTCAGCTTGGTGGACAAACCCATTGTGACGCTAGGTCCGAGTAGAGTGCATGTGGTGGGCCGCATGGTACCGCGCGAGGG
>JANXMF010000157.1 GCA_025354795.1 Pseudobdellovibrionaceae bacterium | reverse complement strand
CTTAGCCACGCGCAATTTTTCAGGTTCAACGCAATTGAGGCGCCATGTCGCGGACAGCAGACGGTAAAGCAGCCAAACCAGCCATGGCAAAAGATAACGACGAAACATTTATCGATGCAGCGCTTTTTTGAATTCCTCAGTGAGTAACGGCACAAGAGTAAACAAATCGCCCACGATCCCGTAAGTCGCCTTTTGAAAAATTGGCGCATCCGCATCCTTATTGATGCCCACGATCACTTTGCTGCCACTCATTCCTGCCAAATGCTGAATCGCGCCCGAAATTCCGCACGCGATGTAAAGGCTCGGGGCCACGGTTTTTCCGGTTTGACCGACTTGCATACTGTGCGGCACCCAGCCGGCATCGGCAACGGCGCGCGAGGCCCCCACCGTGGCGCCAAGGGCGCTGGCGAGGGGTTCAAGAATCTTAAAACTTTCGGCATTCTGCATTCCGCGCCCGCCTGAAACAATAATATTGGCCTCAGTTAAATCGGTCCTGTCAGAGGTGCCCTTGATCGCGGCGCCACTCTTGATTTTACCGCTGGCGGCGGCGGCCGCGAAGTCTTTGCTCTCGGCCGTCTTTGCGCCGTCAACTGCGCCCACGGGCAATTGATTGGGCCGCATTAAGATAAAGGCTACGGGCGAATGAACGAACTCGACCTCGGCGCTGCATTTTCCGGCGTAAAACGGGCGGCGCGCGCTGACTCCGGAGACCGTGAGTTGCAACTCGGTGCAGTCGCTGGCGAGGCCAGAATCCATATGCGTCGCCACGCGCGGGAACAGATCGCGCGCCAAAACGCTGCTGGACGCCAACACCACATCGGCGCCCGACTCTTTGATCATACCCACCAAAGTGTCGGCATAAATTTGCGGATTATAATTTTGCAGTTCAGGAGAGTCGCTCACGAATACCCGCGCCGCGCCGGCTTGCGCGGCTTGAATCACCAGCGTTTTCACGCCTATGCCAAGCAGCGCAGCAGTAACTTCGCGGCCAGAATTTTTAGCGGCGTTGAGTAGCTCGAGGCTGCCTTTTTTCAATTGGGAATCATGGGCTTCAAGAAATACAAATACTCTTGTCATTTATAATACCTTTGCTTCTTCCATTAACAGCCGGACCAATTCTTTAGCTTGCGCGGCGGGTTCACCGCTGAGCATTTTGACCGCGGGTTTACTCGGCGGCAGCGAAAAATTTTTATAACGGGTTTTCATGTTGTCAGCAGTGATGCCTAAATCCACCAGCGCGATTTCCATTAAGGGTTTTTTCTTAGCCTTCATGATGCCCGGAAGACTGGCGTAGCGGGGCGTATTCAAACCTTTATTGGCGGCGAGCACGCATGGTCCCTGTACGGTAAAAACCTCGCGCGCGCCGCCTTCGACTTCGCGCTCGGCAGAGATTTCCCCGCCCACGGTTAATTTGGTGATCACCGTCACATGGGGAACTCCCAAAATTTCGGCGAGTGCCTGTGGTACGCTTGCGGCGTTGTCATCGATTGCGAGCTTACCGGTCAAAATCAAATCAAACGCGCCTTCTTTTTGAATCGCGGCCGCAATCGCTTTCGCAGTTGTAAATGCATCGAGCGTGAGGACCGTGTCGATCACAATCGCATCGTCCGCTCCCATCGCCATAGCTGTGCGCAAGCATTCCGCGACGCGGGCCTTTGGTCCAGCACTGATAACTGTGACCGTGCTACCTGCGTTCGCCTCGCGAATTTTTAACGCTTCTTCGACGGCGTACTCATCGTAAGGATTCATTATCCATTTCAAACCGCTTTCTTCAATGCCCGTTTTGTCGGCATTGATTTGAATGCGCGATTCGGTGTCAGGCACCTGTTTGAGACAAACGAAAATCTTCATAATAATGCTCTCCGCGTTACATAGGAGTCGTAGACCTTTAGGTATTTCTGAGGTATTCAATTTAAAGTCAATCGATAATAATCTCAAGGGTTTGATGCCGTATGCTAAGCGCGCATACGAGGGGTAAGAATGCAAGGTTTGGGCAGCAGTGGGAAATGCGGGAGTTGCGGTTGGATAGGTTCCTCGATCGGGCGCAAGCAACTGATTGGAATCACGGGTGTTGGCTTAAGTTTATTCGTGTTGATTCACATGCTCGAGAACATGCTGATCCTGGTTGGCGCGCGGCCCTACAATGAGTACACCCATTTCTTAACCTCTAATCCGTTGATTTATTTAGCCGAGGGCGGACTGCTCGCGATTTTTCTGCTGCATGTGATTTTCGCACTGGCCATTAGTTGGACCAATTGCAAGGCCCGCGATTCGCGTTATGCGGTGGCATCTAACGGCCCCAAGGGCACAAGCATGGTGCAGAGAAGTTTATGGGCGCAGGGGTTATTGATTTTAGTTTTTTTAATTTTGCATTTAATTTCGTTCAAGTACGGAGCGGAATACTCAGTTGACTATGGCCCAGGCCCAATACGTGACATGCACAAGCTCGTCGTCGAAGTTTTTCACCAGCCCGCTTATGTGGTGTGGTACGTTGTGGCGCTGATCGTGCTTGGATTTCATCTCAGCCATGGCGTGGGTTCAAGCTTTCAAACCGTGGGCCTGCATCATCCGCGTTATCAAAAATGTATCCGCGCCTTGAGCGTAAGTTACGCGCTGATTGTGGCGCTGGGTTTTATAACTGAGCCTTTATATGTTTATTTCATTCATCGGGGATAAAAATGGCCCAAGTTTCGTCTAAACTTTCCGCGAATTCGCCTACCGGCCCCATCGAAACGCGGTGGGAAAAACATAAATTCAACATGAAGCTGGTAAATCCAGCCAACAAACGCAAGCATACTATTTTAGTGGTGGGCACCGGCCTGGCGGGAGCTTCGGCCGCGGCGAGCCTGGCGGAGCTAGGCTACAAAGTGAAAGCGTTTTGCATTCACGATTCCCCGCGCCGCGCCCACTCGATCGCGGCACAAGGCGGAATCAACGCCGCCAAAAATTATTCGAATGATGGCGATTCCGTTTACCGTTTATTTTACGACACCGTAAAAGGTGGCGATTTCCGCTCGCGCGAATCCAATGTTTACCGGCTCGCTCAGCTGTCGACTGCGATCATCGACCATAGCGTCGCACTTGGGGTGCCGTTTGCACGCGAGTACGGCGGCCTGCTCGACAATCGCTCGTTTGGCGGCGCCCAGGTCTCGCGCACCTTCTATGCGCGCGGGCAAACCGGCCAGCAGCTCTTGCTTGGCGCCTACTCATCGATGATGCGTCAGGTGAGCAAAGGCGGGGTGGAACTCCTCCCACGCCGTGAAATGCTCGATCTGGTGCAGGTCAATGGCACTGCCCGTGGAATCACCGTGCGCAATCTGGTGACTGGCGAAATCGAATCCCACGCCGGCGACGCGGTTGTGCTCGCGACGGGCGGCTACGGCCATGTGTATTATCTCTCAACCAATGCCATGAATTCCAACGCCACAGCAGCATGGCGTTGCCACCGGCGCGGAGCTTACTTTGCCAATCCGTGCTTTACCCAGATTCATCCGACTTGTATTCCCCGCTCGGGCCATTATCAATCGAAGCTGACGCTGATGTCGGAGTCGTTGCGCAATGACGGGCGGGTGTGGGTGCCTAAGGAGAAGGGCGACAAACGTAAACCGCAAGAGATCCCAGAGTCCGAGCGCGATTACTATCTTGAGCGTATCTATCCCAGCTTCGGCAATTTGGTGCCGCGCGACGTGGCCTCCCGCCAAGCCAAATTCCGGGTGGACGAAGGCCGCGGCGTTGGCCAAACCGGCGAAGCCGTCTATTTGGATTTTGCCGACTCTATTAAACGTCTCGGCAAAGACTTGGTGGTGGAAAAATACGGCAACCTCTTTGATATGTACGAAAAGATCACTGGTGAAAATCCCTACGAGTGGCCAATGCGTATTTATCCAGCGGTTCACTACACCATGGGTGGACTGTGGGTGGATTATAATTTGATGAGCACGATTCCCGGTCTGCATGTTTTGGGCGAAGCCAATTTTTCCGATCACGGCGCCAATCGTTTGGGCGCCTCGGCGCTGATGCAGGGTTTGGCCGACGGCTATTTTGTAATTCCTTATACGCTCGGCAATTACATCGCCGCCAATCCCCTGCCAAAGGTTGAAACTTCCCACGCGGCTTTTCAGGCAAGCAAAGAAGAAGTGGCGCAGCGGCTCAAAAAATTGTTGAATATCAACGGCAGCAAAACCGTCGACGAGATTCATAAGCAGCTCGGGGATGTGATGTGGCAGCGTGTGGGCATGTCCCGCACCGCCGCAGGGCTAAAGACTGCCATTGATAAGATCCGTGTTTTACGGCAACAGTTTTGGACTGAAGTCAAAGTCACGGGCGAGAACAATTTCAAAAACAGCGAGCTCGAAAAAGCCGGGCGAGTGGCGGACTTTCTCGAGCTCGGCGAACTGATGGCGCAAGACGCGTTAATCCGCGAAGAATCTTGCGGCGGCCACTTCCGCGAGGAATTCCAGACGCCCGACAACGAAGCCAAACGCAATGACGAGGCTTTTTCCCACGTCACCGGTTGGGAATTCGCGGGCACCGCCGACAAGGCCAATTGGAATGAATTCCGCGAGCCACTGAACTTTGAATACGTCCATCCGTCACAACGCAGTTACAAGTAGGTTAAAAGGTATGGCTGAAGCGAAGGGTATGAATCTCAGTTTGAAAATTTGGCGGCAAGCGGGCCCCCAAGCTCCCGGAAGTTTTTTGGAGCACCAAGCCAAGGGCGTGACGCCCGACATGTCGTTTTTAGAAATGCTGGATGTGGTGAACGAAGAGCTGATTCGCTCCGGGAAGCAGCCGGTTGAATTCGATCACGATTGCCGCGAAGGAATTTGCGGTGCGTGCTCGATGGTGATCAACGGCAATCCGCACGGGCCGCAACAGGCCACCACAACCTGTCAGTTACATATGCGCCACTTCAAAGATGGCGACGCGATCGTAATCGAACCTTTCCGCGCCCGCGCCTTTCCGATTGTCAAAGATTTAGTCGTAGACCGCTCCGCCTTCGACCGCATTCAAGGTGCGGGCGGATATATTTCGGCCAACACCGGCGCGGCCCAGGACGCCAACGCCATTTTGGTCGGCAAGAAAGAATCCGACCGTGCCTTTGCGTCGGCGACCTGTATCGGCTGCGGCGCCTGCGTGGCCGCGTGCAAAAATGCTTCCGCGGCTCTATTTGTGTCGGCAAAACTCTCGCATCTCGCCCTGCTGCCGCAAGGCCAGGTGGAGCGCGAAGAGCGGGTCGTGAATATGGTCGCGCAGATGGACGCTGAAAGGTTCGGCGCGTGCACCAACACCGGGGCTTGCTCGGCGTCTTGCCCGGTGGAAATTAGCCTCGAAAATATTGCGCGCATGAATCGGGATTACGCCAAGGCTTCGTTGAAAAGGCGTTAAAAAGAACGGCCCGAAGTGGCAGCATTGGCGTCGGTTCGAAGCGGCCACTTCGAGCCACTCCTCCATCAAAATCTTGCTCACCGACCAAAATGCCCATTTTTTCACCAAAATCCCTATGTATAGTGTTCTAGACCTAAGCCGTAACCACCTATAGCGAGTTATGAACATTAACCCACAGAGTTATCCACAGTTTCGGTTCCAAAACACCGCGTTGCTGGGCCATCGTCGAGTGAATGTGGTGGTTTACGCACCCATCGCAAGTTTTGAAGTTAGCCGTCGTGCGGCTTCCGGCCCACAGTATAATGATCGCTTAAAAACCGCTCGATCTTAAGATTCACCAGTTCGGGCATATCGAGCTGGGTGCAATGCGAGCCATAAGGAACCATGAAATAGTTGCTGCCACGGACCAAGCGATGAATTTCCTTCTGAATTTTGGTGGGCGTGACCGAATCTTGCTTTCCACCGATAATCAAGGTGGGCACCTCGATGCGCTCAAGCACAGGCGTGCCATCGTAATGCATCATGCTCTCAAACAGCTGAATAAATGCGGTCAAGTCCATCGCCGCCATTCCGCGCGCGTAAATTTCAATATCTTTAAGACTGGTGAGCTTTAGATTAAAGCCGCCTGCCATAGCGCTCAACTTTATCGCTAGTGGGTTTTGCACCGAGGTCTTAAATAAAAAGGATAGCGTCTCCGGCAATTTTTCATAACCGGACTTAAACATTTCAAAAACCTTCACGGCCAGATCGTTGCCGAACATGCCGTTGAGCGGGTTTTGTACAAAGCCGTTAATAAACACCAGGCTCTGAGTCATTGCCGGGAACAGATCGTAAAAGCGCACCAGCATTTCCACGCCAAAGCTGTGGCCCCATAGACTCGCCTGTTGGATTTCCAGATGATCCATCAGCGCTTTGAGATCCTGGGCTAAAGCATCGATATTGAGATGATCGCGATTGTGTGGAATTTCAGAGTGGTGGTGGGCGCGGTAATCATAGGTGATGACTTGATAATTCTGTGAAAAATAGCGGACCTGATGGCCCCAGTGGTTGATCAAGCACCCAATGCCGTAATTGAGAACAATTGGAGGCCCAGCACCGCGCACTTCATAATATATACGAGTGCCGTCAAAACTTTTGAAACTGCCCACCTCTTTGCGTATTAAATTCATTCCGTAAAATCCACTTCAATAAGTGTTTCAAATATTTGAATAGTGTCTCCCACATGTAGCACCTGACTGTCTACCGGGGATCGATTGAGCGTGACCAGGCTCGCGTGCTCGGTTTGAAAGACGGTGCCGGCAGCTGAGGGAATCAGCTGAAAGCAGATCGCCGGCGCGTTTGGTTCCCAAATCGGCAAGTCGATACAGTCCGCACCAATATGGCGTGGGCCATACCCCAAAACCCAGCGGGAGTTGACTTGCAAGCCGCGCTGAAAATCGAGCACGACCGCCGGATGAAAGGGCGACACCGGAATCTGGCGGTCGATAAAACGCTCTAGATTTGCGCCGAGCGAGTTGCCAATCACCTCTTGCCAGGGGAGCTGCACCTTGGGCGGCGGCGCGACTGGAGGCGGCGGAGATTCTTTATTAAAATCAACAACTTCAAATCCTTGATCGCCAATATAAAAGACTAAACCCACTTTAAGGGCGATGCTCTCGACTCGAGCTCCAGCGACAATTGTACCGTTTTTCGAACGCTTATCTTCGAGCAGCCACAGGCCTTCTGCCGTTGGTTTGAGGCTCGCATGTAGCGATGAAGCTTTGGAGCTTGTAACTACAATATCGCCCGCACGACCCAGGGTAACCGCCACGGTTAGCGGCATGACCTTATTTTGTAGGGGGCCCGCCAATCCCTTTAAAGCCAAGCTCATGGACAATACTATCCCATAGCCACGATTGAATTATAAGTCCGGCTTTCGCTTGTCGACCCTAAGAGACCGTGTTAACACCTTGTGTTCGCAAAATTATTCTTCAATCCTTGCTCCGCCCCTAAGGCTGGGGCTTTAACCGAAAGGATACTCAGATGGCTGGGTCCAGTTCCAAAGTTCGCCGTAAATATGAATTGGTCGTAATCATGCATCCGGATGCTAGCGAGGACGAGCAAAAGAGCCTGTTCAAGCGCAACAGCGAAATCGTCAAGACCTTTGACGGCAGCGTGAATCATATAGATACCTGGGGTAAACGCAAACTCGGCAATCCTATCGATCGTCTGACCCGGGGCAATTATTTCCACATGACGTTCGAAGCTACCGGCGGCGCGATTTCGGAACTTGAGCGAACCATGCGCATCAATGACAAAATTTTGCGTTTCCAACACACGCGTCTCGATGACCGCATCAGTTTAGTGAAATTTGTTGAGAAGTTCAAAGAGGCGCTAGTGGAGACCGCCAATCGCGAACGCGAGCGCGAAATTAAGAACCAGCAACGCAAGGCGATGCGTGCTGAGGGTGGCGGCGGTGGTGGCCGTGATCGCGGTGACAGAGGCGATCGTGGGGATCGTGGGGATCGAGGAGACCGCGGCCCGCGCATGTAAATGACGATGAATAGGATTCAAGACGCATTCCGTTTTATTTTTTTCGGTGTTTGGGCGGTGCTGATGACTGCCCTTACGTATATTTTGGGCGCGCCTCCACTCAAGGTTTTACGCCGGCGCTTGGGTCGCGCCAAATATTGGATGCTGACCGCGCTGGGTGCCGCGGCTCTTTATTTAGTCAAATTTAGCGTACATGCCGCGACTGGCGTCGACGTGGTCGAGTTTAGATTTTTGGCCGTGGCGTTCTCGAGTCTAGTGATTTTGATGGGCGTATTTGATGAATTCGAAGAGATGGGTTTTAGTTTTTTAACCGCGACGCTTTATACCTTGCTGATCAATTCGATGTTGGTGGGTGGCGGTTTTGCTCTGTGGGTTTCGTTTGCCGGGTCGAGCTGGAAACAGCTGCTGTTGAGTGACATTGAAGCCGTGCTGAAACCCGTGGTCGATTTGAATCCCCACATTCAGGTAAACTACTTTGATTTAATGGTGCAGCTGCCATCAGTAGCAATTATTCTATGGATGGGGGCGATTTACGTTTCCATTTTGCTTGAAAAGCGCTTAAGCGCCGGTGAAATGGCGCCGCTCGTGAAGCTGCCATCGCTGCGCCCGCAACTTGCGGAGCTACATTTTCCGGATATTTGCGTGTGGATATTTATAGCCTCATTGCTCGGCGCTTTTGGTAACGTGCAACGGCCGTGGATCGAAGGTGTTGCCGCCAACACAATGAATATTTGTTTGGTGATGTTTTTCTTCCAGGGCATCGCGGTGGTGGCTAAGTTTTTTGCGTCGGTGCGCATGGGAAGTTTTTGGCAGTGGATTTTTATGACTTTGATCGTGGTGCAATTGTTTCTGTTCGTCAGTTTGCTTGGGCTCTTGGATTTTTGGCTCGGCTTCCGCACCCGCTTAGATAAGCGCGCCGAGCAATTTAATCGAGAAACATAAACTAACCAAAACGCGAGGTTTCATATGAAAGTGATTTTACAAAAAGACGTCAAAGATTTAGGTAAGATCGGGGACCTGGTCAACGTCAAAGAAGGCTTCGCCCGCAACTTCTTGTTTCCGCGCAAGCTCGCCTTGGTCGCCACCGAGAACAAGCTCTCCGAGTGGACGCATCTGAAAAAAATGTCTGACATCAAAAAGAAAAAAGCTATGGTCGGCCGCCAAGAAGTGATCGGCAAAATGCAGGGAATCACTTTGAACTTCAAACTAGAAGCCGCGGGTGAATCTGAGAAACTTTTTGGCTCGGTGACAAATATGGATATTTCGAAGCAGCTTGAGAGCAACGGATATCAGGTCGACCGTCGCGACATTCATTTGCCAGAACCGATTAAGCAATTGGGTCAGCACAAAGCGTTTGTGAAAATGGGCGAGGGCCTTGAGGCTGAGCTTACGATTGTGGTGGAGAAGGCTTAGGAGCTGGATCTGGCAAGTGTTCGCTAATAGGCGAACGCTCGCGGGAGGCAGAAAGGGTGCCGGGGGCTTAGGTGTGACCTCTGGGTTTGTGCCCTAGTGACGCGCGTCACTCAGGCAACGACTTTAGCCCTGGGTTGATAGCAAGAGTTCGGCTCACATCAAGACTAGCTTCAGGACAAATAAATTTATCCAAAGCAGGCTCTTAAATAACTCCCAATAGCCGCTCAGCACTTAGCAGGCGGAATTCTTCGCGGCGAGTAAAACATTTTGCAGATAAACGGACAGCACGTCGCGCACTTGATCGAGGGTCAGTGTCTCGGCGCGGAAGCCGCGCTCCTCAAGGATTTGCTGGATTTCAGTTTCCAAAGCATCTTTGGGTAATCCTGTCGCATCGATCAACAGGTTGAGCAATCCTAGGCCTTCCATCGTTCCCCTCCTTGGGTACCCTGGCTTTGACCATTTCATCTAAACAAAGGGCTAATTAAAAATAAAGCTCGCGGTTGTAAACCAGGCCATGGTCCAGTTGGCTTAAGTCCTAGCGGACGTTAAAGGAATAGCAACTCAACTTCACATAATGGAGGACTTCATATAACATGCATACATGTAAACGACCTTACCGAAACGCTAACTAATTCCGTCCGCCCGGCGCGAAGTTCATTGGCTTGCCACCGTTTTTACGGTGGATGGGTGTGGGCGGCGGCATTGTAGGTGGGGGGGCATCCGGGCCGCGCACAAGATTGTCGAAGATTCCGTATTCCGGGATCCAGCGTAGCTTGATGG
>JANXMF010000061.1 GCA_025354795.1 Pseudobdellovibrionaceae bacterium | reverse complement strand
GCGAGCTCGCGCGGCGGTCGTGCCACTTACCATGGGCCGAGCCAGGTGGTTTTATATCCCATCGTCAATCTTACGAAACGGCATCAGCGGTTTGCCGCTCGCGATATTCATGCTTATTTGCATGCGCTTGAAAATGCCGTGGTCGCGGCGTTGCATGAGCTGGGGCTGAGTCAGGCTGAGGCGCGGGCGGCGGAGGTCGGTGGGATTTCGCTGACTGGGGTGTGGGCGGGAGAGAGGAAGATCGCTTCGATCGGAATCGCTGTGCGCAAGTGGGTTTCGTACCATGGGGTTGCGATCAATGTTCTGAATGATCCGCTGGCCTTTAGCGGGATTCGGCCGTGTGGGTTTGCGCCTGGGGTGATGACTTCGTTGGAACAGGAGATGGGACGGGCGCTGGATTTTGAGAGTGTTAAGGGTGTTTTTGTGCGAAGTTTCAGGCGGGCACTGCAAGCGGAGACGGCGTGCGGCGAGCGGGCATCGGGGAACTGGGAAACTGCGGCTCATAACGGTGGCGGCGTTATTCCATTGTTTGAGGATCGCTGAGATCCAATGATGCTCGTTTAAGATGGGTTCTTACGCTTTCGATAATTTGCGTGATCTTTTGATGGCAATCAATTTCTCGCCCGCGCACTTCTTCCTTTGCCCCTACTATACAGAGCGTTAGGAGGTCCGAAGCGTTTGCGGCCTGGACTTTGAACGAGGTACGCACATCGCTGAATGTCGGATTAGAATTTCCTTGTAACTTGACCGTCATGTAAGCGGCATTTAGCCCCGCTAAGGTAGGCTCACTGTCTGGCGCGCTCCACTGGCGCAGTTGGGTGATGGCCTCTAGGTAGGGCAGGTTGCCGAGGGTGCGGAGGGCTCTTTCCCATTTTGTTTGGTACGAGGAACTGTATGTGGATGGGCGCGCGAATGCAGTCGCAGATGTCAGCAGTGCTAAAGTTATGGACAGCGCTAATTTCATACATCTCCCCGGAAGGTTGTCGGAAACTACTTCAAATGCTATGCCAACTCATGCTGTTTGTGGGGACCGTGGAGTGTAAACGAATGCTTCACCGCCAAACATTAGGTCGCCCCGCTGTCTCGTTTTGAGACGGGCTAGTGTGATCGCAAACGCATGAAGGAAACTATCGGTGTGATTGGGGATTTTTTAAGAGTATGGGCTGATAAACTATCCCTGGTCTTGGATCAATGCCATCGTCTTTGGGATCATTTCAGTGACTGAATTTGGTCAGCAGTCCAATCAACGTCGTTGCCAATGTCATACACACGACTAAGAGGGCGCCCAGTTTGAATATTATTTTGGATTCGAAGATATTGAGTTGGGCCTTCAACACGGCGATGTCCGATCGAATTTCTGCAATATCGCTTTTTGTGGCACGTTTTCCTCAATCGCATCTAATATGAGCTGCACCTGAGCTTCGGCTTGTTCTTGGGGTCCGTCCGAATTTTAAATCCGAATAACAAGT
This sequence comes from Pseudobdellovibrionaceae bacterium, assembly GCA_025354795.1. Classification (GTDB taxonomy): domain Bacteria; phylum Bdellovibrionota; class Bdellovibrionia; order Bdellovibrionales; family UBA1609; genus JALHOQ01. Next base: position 20,648 of record JANXMF010000061.1, on the reverse strand, counting down.
GTCTCTTAGGGAGACAGAGCCCCCGAATAAAAAATTAAGCTGTCCCATTCGATTTTTTCACTAGAAGACTGCGCCGAGGCGCGGGGACTGGAGGTTAGTTGCGGCGCACTTACTTTTTATCAATCGTAATCGCAAACTTTTTAACACCACCGCTCTTCACCGCATCAATAATCCCCACCACGCGTCCATGAGTCACTTCTTTATCCGCCGAAATGATTGCCTGAACCTCGGGCTTCTTGATCGCAAGTCCCTTCGAATAAGCCGTAATCGCCGCCTCATCACTGGGCTTTCCATTCAGCAGCAAGCGATTTTCGGTACCAATCGTGATGGTCAATTCTGAAGGCGTGGTGTCGTCCCCGCTCCCGGCTTTCGGCAAATTGACATTGATCGATGGCTTCATAATAAACGGCGTGGTCACCATAAAGATAATCAGCACCACCAGAATGATATCCACGAAAGGAACAATGTTTATGTCCGCTATCGGATCATCGTTGTCGCCGCTAGTTTTGGACGCCATCTAACCTTTCCCCAAGCCCGATTTGGCGTAGGCCAGGCATAATTCCTTTACGCTTTCGAGGTTTTGCAGCACGCCTTTGACTTGTTTTTGAAAGTAATTGTAGGCGATGACGGCAGGGATCGCGACCATCAAGCCGATCGCGGTGGCCACCAGGGCTTTGGAAATGCCCAGCATCACGGCCGTCGCATCACCTTGGGATTGCGCCATACCGCGAAAGGCATCCATAATTCCAAACACGGTTCCGAGCAGCCCGATAAAGGGAGCGTTGGAGCCGACGGTAGCTAAAAAGCTCAGATATTTTTCCAGATTCGGACGCTCATTTAAAGCGTAGGCCGAAAAAATTTCTTCTAAACCGGCGAGGCCTTTTTCGTGCGCATGGCGCAGACCATAGGAAAGACCGCGGCCCTCAAGCGAGTTACGATCTTTGCCCATTTCCTCTAACTCGGACAGTTTGTTCGACATCAATAAATCTTTTAAACGTTCCGAAATTCGCGCGCTGCTATTCTTAACCCGCGAGAGCGTAAAAAACCGCTCCAAAATGAAAGCCAACGAAAGCACACTCAAGAAAACCAAGAGCCAAAGAGTGACAGTGTGTGCCACTTGCGCCGCTGCAAAAAAATTATCGGTCATCGGGAGCCTCCAAATTCACTCTCATTCAGGTTACCCCAATTATCTCTGGTCGGCTCAGACACGGTCAAGGTAGGATCCGCTTGATGAGGTGAGTCGTCGTGGTCAGAAACTTTCTGTTTTCGCTATTGGTCGTTGGTCTTGTCGGTTGCGAATTGCGCCACGAGACCCAGCCTTCCGTCCTTGTGTTGGCGGTGGAGGGTCTTAGCTTCGAGAGCTTAAGTTGCGACGCCGATGAGATTAGCGAGCGCACTTACGAGGGTATTCGCCCGTTTTGCGAAGAGGCTGTGCGTTTTTCACATGCTTTCGCGCCGTCGACGATGAGTCAAGCCAGCATGGCTTCGCTGATGACTGGACTCTATCCCCTCGATCACGGAGTTCATCACAATGGGCCTGAGTTTTTGTCGGCCCACTTCCGCACTTTGGCCGAGGTTGCGCTCACTAAGGGTTATCATACAGCTTTTGTTTCGGGCGGCGCTCCCATCTGGCGCAAATCCGGATTGGCGCAGGGCTTTGAGGTTTTCGACGACAGTGTGGAGATCGCGCCCGGAGTTTACTATCGTCAAGCCCGCGATGTGATGCGCATTGCGCGCGGGTGGATTGAACACGAGAGTCCCAATTCTCCATTCCTCAATGTACTCTTCTTAAGCGATCTGCAGTTTTCGCAAACTACCACTTACACCAGTGAAGGTGAGGTGCGTGAAAAAACCGCGGACGCGCAAATTGAAGAGGTCGCCGAATCCATTGGTAAAATGGTGAGCTGGCTCAAGAGCAAGCGGCGCTGGCATTCCACCAATGTGGTGTTGGTCGGGCTCAATTCCGTGCGTCGACGCGAGAGTGAATCGGAGCCCGCCCCCTTAAGCCTCAAGTCGCCAAACGTCCAAGTCACTTTGTTTATTAAACCGGCGCGCAAGGAAACCGATAATGTAATCCAGTGGGCGGTCGATCGCAGTGTGAGTTTGGTCGACGTCGGCCGCACCATGTTTCAGTGGCTGGGCGCGGAACCGCAAGCGAGCTCGGTGCCGGAACTGGAAGTCGAGAGCCTGCGCGCGGCCGTCACCCAAAGCGCGCCGCTGTGGAAGGATAATCGCCTGATATTGAGCGAGACCGCGTGGCCCGATTGGCTCGAGGGTTCAGGTACCCGCTGGGCCATTCGCCAGAACCAGTTTTTATACATTCCCGATCGCAAGCCGTTGATCTTCAATACTCTCACCGATCATCTGGAAGTGGTGCCGCTGAAGCTCAACGATCCCCTGTGGAATTCCGTCAATGGCGAGGTGATGTCGCTCATGCGCCAAATTAAAGCCGCATTTTGGCAAGGCATGAATGCGCATTGGCAAGAGCAGATCGAAGTGGCGCGCGAGCTGTGGCGGGTACGCCAGGAGCCGCGGCGTTCACGTGGGCTTGAGTCATGGGGCAAATGGTATCTGCGCCGCGCGCTCAGTCAGCGCGATTGGCGCGAAGTGAAACGCTTGGCGCAAGAGATGAGTGAGTCAATCGGAGTGTTCGTGGCCGCGCGCAATATGAGTGAACCGGTCGCGATCCCGCACAATGCGTGTGTGCGCTTGGTGCTCGGCACCCGGCCCGACAAATCCAGCAATCCGGCGGTGGAGTGTGACGACGAAAGGATTGTGGCTTTGCACAACTGGCAACTGGCGAAGAGTGAGGAAGAAAAGCTTGCGGCACAAGAGCGCTTCTTGCGACTTTATACCATTCACCAACTCGATCAGGAGATTGGCCGACTCAATTTCTTAAACGAACTACGTTGGGACGTAGACCGCGGCATGCCCGAAGCGCCGCAATTGCTCGATTATATTTTGACGCTAAAGGAGCTTGAGCCCTACAACAAAAAGGCATCAGGGCTTTTTGCGAACAAAAACACGACCTTCTAAGCCGGTGCGTTTTTTAAGCTTGTGCGAAATTCCGTAGAGCAAATCATCTTCTACCGCAATCAGCCCAGGGTGGGCACTGGACCGGGTGATGGTACAGATCTGCACGCTTTCAGGCTTGATCATGCCAAGCACTTCCACCCATTCGTCGATCATTTCCGGTAAAGCATTTTTAACACTGCCATCGACAAAGAGCGACTGAACCACGCAACTCTTCAGTTTGCGCACACCCAGTAAAAATTTTTCCAGATTCATGCGTACTAGGGGGTCGTTGATTTTTTGCATAACGGGGTCGCTGCCGGCGTCGACTTTGATCACGCGCTCGTCCGCCAAGTTTAAGCCGGAGACCACGCGTTTGTTTTCCAAATTGGCGCCATTGGACAAAACCACCAGTTTGACACCCGGCACATGTTGGTCGCGTAGCTCGCGCAAGAGTTGCACCATCTCTTCAAATTGTGGATGGAGGGTGGGCTCGCCGTTGCCTGAGACCACGATAGCCTCGGAACTCACGGATTGTTGAATGTATTTGCGAAATGCGGTTTTGATTTGCTCGAGCGTGGGGAACTCATAGCCCTTGCGCACTTTGTTCAAAGTGAGGATGGTGGGTCCAAGATCGCAGTAGACGCAGTTGTAAGAACAAACTTTTTCACCTCCAAGCAGATTGATTCCGAGAGTGGAACCATAGCGCAAAGATAGAACAGGGCCATAAATTAAATCCATTGATCTTCAATTCTCGCCAATCGCGGACAACATTTCAATGTCTGCTGGGGTCCAGTCCTGTCCTAAAGATTGAGAAGGCCCAGCCAAAACGGCAGGTCTGGGTAGTGATTGGACAACGTATTGGTGATGGTTTCCAAAGTGGCATCGGCGAAGGGCAGCGTGCTCATCGGATGGGAAATCACAGAATGGCTTAAGAAAATCAAGCGGTCGCCAGGCTGGGTTTTAAAGCTCGAGATATTCATATTGGTGTGATTGAAGAGCCCAAGAACGTTGCGCGGTAACGGCGCGAGCAGTTCGCCTGAGTCGCTGAGTTCGGTGGACAAATCAATTTGTACGCTCACCGGGATCCACGGCATGCCCTCACGCGCCAGCAGAAGTTGCGGCGAGCCGACTTGCGCGAAGGCCAGTTCCCCCTGCGCACGGGAAAACACCAGAACTTCGACCCCGGTGGTGTGCTCGGCGGCGTTTTCCTCGCGGTAAAGCAAATCATTGGCCAACATGATTCCCGCCCGCAAATTATTGGCGAGCGGCGATAAACAAGTTAGTTTTTGAAATGGCGAAGTGGCCTCAAAATCGCTGCGTGCGGAAAGGATGTGATCGCGCAAGGTCTCGACCACCTTAACCGCGCTTTGGCGATTGCCCCAGGGGGTGGCAATCACGCCGAACGCGCCATCGGCTTCGACGTGCACTTCGGGCGTCGGGCGGAACTGCTTGCCGCTATAGGAGCGCTCTTCAATGGTCACTAAGTACCATCCCCGTATTTTTGCAATTTGAGCCGGGCTTTTTGCGCGTATTCACCGTCTTTCAAATCGTCTTTGACCAGCAGTTTCCATTTTTCCTTGGCGGTGTCCACATTGCCCATACTCTCTTCGAGAATGCTGTCCTCATAAATACCTTTCAACTCGCGCTTAAGTTTCATAAGCATTTGCCGCCGCATCTCCTTGGCCACGTCGTTGCTGCCATCTTCTGCGAGGGCCTTGTCGCAGGTCCTATAGGCATCCTTATATTGATTTTTGCCGGCCAAGGATTTGCACTGGTCGAGTAGCGAGTTCACTTTGACTTTAAGCTGCGTTTTGAGTGAGGTAATTTCGCGTTTGGCGGTGCCCTTTAATTCTTCAGTTTGCGGATAGGGCGTGTTGATAAATCTCTCGAATTCAGAAACGGCGGGGCCAAGCTTTCCGGACTTGGCCAGCTGATGGGCTTTGTTGTAGTGGTTGTGCCCCGCTCTGGTTTTAGCGTTGAGCGCTTGGCGCTGGGTATCGATAAATTTCAATTCCTCCGCGCGCATTTGCGCCGTGTGAATCATCTCAACGATCAAGTGATGTTCGGGATCGAGCTCCATGGCGGGAGCCAAGCATTGGCGGATTTCATCGATATTACCTGATTCCTTGAGCGTAATTTTACAATTTTCCACCACTCCGTTGATTTGCTGTTCGATCATCGCGCGCTCACGCTCCTTGCGTTCCAGATCGTGTTGGCGTTTTACCAGTTCGCGACCTTGTTCGCAAAAGCCGCGCAGCTCTTTGGAGGTTTCGTACTGGGGAACCAGTTCCTCAACCTTGGCGAGCTCGGCTAAACACAATTCATATTTGCCCTGGGTGTAAAGATTCTTCGCCAGACTGAAAGCATCTTTAATGGCCGAGCGCTGTTCCAGAGTCAATTTGTCAAACGACTGACTGGTGTTACCATTGGCGGCGGGCACTCGTTCCGTAGGGGGTTTGGCCGTGTTTGGAAGCATCGACACGGTGGCGACGATGAGAATTAGCGACACCAACAGTGCGCGCACCAGAAATTTTTTGGCAAGGTATTTCTGACTCAGAAGCGGGGGCAACTCGTCCATATATGTAGGCAGGTGCGGGTGGTGGGCGTAAGGCTCAAGTCCTTGCCGTGATGGATGCGATTCGGGCTGCGGCTCCGTTTGAACAGCCGGCACGGGTAGACTTTCCAGCCGCTGGGCAAAACTGGTGTCACGAATTTCAAAAGTCATGGTGATATTTTTGATGACGATAGTATCGCCGCTGCTCAAGCGGGTTTGTTCGTTCGGGACGATCATGCGGCCGTTGACCTTGGTGCCGTTGGAACTACCCAGATCGCAAATAAAAAATCCTTCACGCGTGCGCACCAGTTCGAAGTGTTTGCGGCTTATTTGCGAACTTTCGATATGGATTTCACAATTGACTTCGCGTCCCGCCACCCACAAATGACCTTCCAATTTCAACAGGTCTTCATGGATCGAAGGCGGCAAGCTCACGCGTAAATACGGCACCAGGTGTGAGACCGCGCCGGCCATGGTGGCCTCATGGTTGCCATGGGGCTGAGGGGTATCGCCTTCCGCGGTACCCAAGTCTGAAAACTCATGATTGGCATCGGTCGGTACCGCAGTGAAGGCCGTGGGCAAACTGTTAGTTTGCGCGCGTGGATTCTCGACTCCGGTTTGGGCGTCTGCCGTCACCTCAAAATGAAATTCATACGGCAACACGCTAAAACTGCACGATTCATCTAGGCGCAAGACTTCACAGGTTTCGCCGCCCCGATGGATCAAAGCGAAGCGCGAGAGGGATTCGCACACCCATGCGCCGTCGCGCTCGCAAAATTTCAGGTGCTGGCGGGAAATCCCGCGTTCATCGGCCAATTGGATCTGGGCTTCTTGCGCGCGGCCGGCAATATATTCTACACCCCTTTCCAGGGTGATCCGGCTGAGCTCTACTCCGCGCAATTTTACTAGTAGCCGCGCCATCAGAAGTGTCCCTCCATCAGCGTCTTACAGGCATCGTAGTTGGCCCGAGCTTCGCGAAATGCCGGGTTGTTCACGTCTTTGATCATGACCATGACATTCAAAAACGCGGCTTTGCAGGCCTGGAACTGGTTTTGATCGCGATATTTGCGCCCCAGCACGATATTGTATTGCACGAGTTCGTGAAAACGGCGCTGGGCCAAACGCAAGTAGCGATTGCACAGCGCGTGTTCGGGATCGAGTGTGACACAAGCCTGAAAACTGTCCAGCGAACGTTCGAACTGGCCCTTGCGATAGTCGCGAAAGCCGCGCACAAAGTTTTCTTGTGCCTGTTGCGTGCCTACGGTTTTTGCGAAGCGCTTGCTTGGCAAGTTTTGCGCGACTTCGTTGAGCTTGTTGGCGGCGTCGATATCGGCCTGGATCTGTTGCTCCGTACGCAGCGCCTGCTGTGCCTTTTTCTTAGCCGAATTTCCTGTAAACAACCAAAGTAGAGTTAAAGCGAGAACAAAATAAAATATGATTTTACCGGGATTGCTTGGTGCCGCTCGCGCGCGCGGCGGCGGGCTAGCGTAGTGGGGCTGCGGCTCAAAGGCATTGGTGGTAATCTGTGTCGGTGGCGAGTGAACCACCGTTATGGCGGTGTGCACTCGAGTGGTTTGAGGGGAGCGCGTGATCAGATTAAACTGCACTTCGGTCTTGCCCAGAGTGACAGTGTCACCGTTGGCCAGCACGGTGCGCATCACCTCGCGGCCATTTACCATCACTGGATTGGTTTCTGCGAGGCTCAGGATCTCACAGTCCGTGCCGTTCCACTGAACCGAGGCGTGCTGACGGCTGCACTTGGTGTCGTTGACAATTAGAAATTCGCACTCCGCGCTGCGCCCGATGGTAAATTCCGCCGCAGTCATCAAGCGCACGGAGCCCTTCATGGGCCCGCTGATCACGGTCCATTTGGTTTCATTGGCGCTGGGGAGAGTGCGAGTGGTTTGCCTCATGCTTGAGGCTCACTCGCTGGTAGCAGCACCACTAAATAGTAGGCGATCTTTGCCGATCCAAATATAGCCTGCGCTACGATCTGCGAGCGGGTCCCGCTAAAGTCGAGTTCGTTGGTGGCGAGATCGTCGGGATTGGCGTTGAGTCGTTCAATCAAATCCATGATGCTAAGCTTGAGCGCCTGATCGTTCAAATCCGCAACGGTCTGGGTGGTCATTTGGGCGAAACTAACATTGAGCCGCGCTTCAAACGCTTGATTGACCGCACCAATACTCAGATCTCCGGCGCGAATTGCCACCGCCGCAAACCCTACGACTTCCACCAGATTGGTGATCTCACGGTTGCGGTCATGTTCCATGATCCGAGTGGGCCCGGCTTGATCACCGCCGTTGAGTGCGCGCGACAGCGTACTGGAAATATTCGAAGTTAGCAGTTGGATGGCCGGGAACAAATAAGTGACGGAGACGGTCTCATGCCCGTCTTTGAGTGCCGAATCGAGCTGCTCGTTGAGACTTTGAATGGGATGTTCGATAATCTTATAGAGAAAATAAAACAGCACAAAACCGAGCAACATAGCGATAAACAGTGTGGTCACGAAAAGACTCAAAACTTGAGCATTGTCCACCGCGATCGAACTCATGTCATAGAACACCACGGCCCACGCCGTGATCGCCTGGGTCCCAGTCTCGCTGTTAAAAGAACGCACTGGATACATCGCCAAAATGGTGGTGTCGTTGACTTGTTTAACCGATTCTTTATCGAGTTTGCGGCCCTCGTGAATGTAGGGCAGATCTGGATAGGTGCCGGCCTGATTGGCGGGCGCGATAGCGTTGCCATCGAGGTTGGAAATGACCAGCGCTTTACTCACGCCCGGGCGGCTGGTGGCGATTTCTACCGACACCGCGGAGTCGAGACCTTGCGCTAGAGCTGGAATATTTACGCGCGCGAGGGTGGTGGCGATCGTAAGCGCGTGCTGTTGACTCTCTTCCTCGATGCTGGATTTTAAAATGCGCATTAGCGGAATGGTGGAGAGGGTCGTGACCATTAAAATAAACACGGCCATAAAGCCGGCGAGTACCCACTTGAATTCGAAAATTTCCGGCAACTGATATAGGCCTGGCATGACGACGCGGTCGACATATTCTTGCGCCAATGAGGCCCAGTGCGGAACATTTTTTAGCAGTTGGTCGCGAGCCGTGAAAGCCTGCCGTTGAGGCGGAGGTGGCGCTTGGTGCGCATAGGGATCGTGCTTCAAAGCGGCGTTGCCTTGGTATTGTAGCGGTGGCGGCGCCTGCGAGCCCCGTTGCTGCGCTTGGTATTGCGGCGCCCAGTTGTCCGGCACTTGTTGCACTTCAAAAATGATATCGTGAATAGCCACCTTGTCGCCCGCTTTGGCCTTGCTCGAGCGCACCTGTACGCCATTGAGAAAAGTGCCGTTGGTCGAACCATTGTCGGTGACGATCAATTTGTCGGCAAAAAATTCCAGTCGCACATGTTCCTTGGACACATTGCCGCTGTTGATCTTAATGTCGCAAGTCGGTGCCCGTCCCACCAGGGTGGGATTCTTATTGAGCGGCACCGTTTGTCCGGCCAGGGGGCCGTTAAGAAAGCGCAGGATCCACATTCAACTTTTCTCCAACTAACAACTCATGTTGACTTAAAAAGCCCGCGGGCAGTTCCACCACGCTCGAGGCGCGCCACACCGGCAGCACTACGCGCCCTGGTTTGACCTGCCCCACGGTTTTGCGCACGGACATTTTGCTATCTAAGAAAATCAAGTCGATCGCGAAGCGCATAAAAAACGTATGAATACTATTGCAGCGTAGAATCCATAGTGCTTCGCCCTCGGGCAGGCGTTCACGGCCCAGTAAGCCCTTGTTACGTTGCCACAAGGTTTTAGCCACCACCAGATTTGGCACCAGCGTTTGACCAGTGGTCTCACGGTTGAGGCGCATCACTTGCCTCCGTAGTACATTTGTAACGCCACCGGTGCGAATACCATTAAAAACACCGCGGGCAAGATTAAAAACAAAAGTGGTATGAGCATGGCTTGTGACGCCCGCGCTCCGGCTTTTTCGGCGCGCACAAAACGCTCGAGCCGCATTTGCACAGATTGATCCTTGAGCACTTGCGCGATGCTGGCGCCGGTTTCATCGGCGTCGCGCACCACGGCCACTACGCTGGTGATCTCGGGAATATCCAAACGATCGGCGAGTCGGGTGAGGGCTTCGCGCCTAGAACTGCCGAGTTTGATGTCTTTAAGCACGAGGCGGAATTCCTCGGCGAGCACGCTGTCCTCGGCTTTGTCGACGATGCGTTGGAGCGAGCCGATAAAATCCAAACCGGCTTCGGTACTTAAAGCCATCAGATCAATAAAAAAGGGCAAGTCGACCACCACCGCCACGTAACGCTTGTTGCGTTGTTGCACACAGTAGATGTGTGGAAAGGCAAAGCCCACCACGCCCATCACCAGGCAAAACCAAACCGGAAAGCCGAGTTGCAAGGTGAAGTTCAGCACCAGGATCGCCGCAGGAGCCATCACCCCCCACAAAATTTGCAGGCCGATAAACTCATCTTCGTTTAATTCTTGCGACAAACCCGAGGTGAGCAGTTTGTTGCGGATATTGTGGCGCATGCCCGGACTCTTCACCCGCTGCGCATGTTGCAACGTGAAGTTGTGCACCAGCGGGCGCGAAAAATTGATCAGACCACTGGCCGATTTGAGCGGCTCGGTGCCGGAAGCCCAGGCGAGCGCATCGGCATCGGAGTTGTTGGTGAAAATGGCACTGGAAAACAGGTAGACACTCAAAGCGGCAAGGCTTAGTCCGGACAACAAAATGAAAAAATCGAAACTCAACATTCCAAACCTCGAACTTTTGCTTTAAACAGAACCATGCTTCAAATCGCCTTAGCTTCGCAGTCGCCACGCAGACGTGAATTGCTTGAACAAGCGGGCTACGATTTTCGCGTGTTCCCTATTAAAGTATCGGAAATAATTGACGAAAACCTGAATCCGGCAGACCAGGCGGCAAAGTTGTCAAAAGACAAGGTCGAGGCCGCGGTTCATGATCATAAGCAGTTGAAAAACCACGGTTTTCTGATTCTCGGAGTGGACACCATAGTAGTTCTAGGTCAGCGCGTGCTGGGAAAGCCTGCTAATTTTTCTGAAGCGCAGCAGTATTTGCGCCTGCTTTCCGGAAAAACGCATAGCGTTATAAGCGGTTTTACGCTCTGCGAAAGCGGATCTGCGAAGGCTTGGACAGGTGCCGAAAAAACAGACGTAAAGTTTCGACCTCTGGGCGCAGAAGAGATCGCGGACTACATCGCCACCGGTGAACCCAAGGATAAGGCCGGAGCTTACGGGATTCAAGGTCTCGGTGGTAAATTTGTCTCGTCCTACACCGGGTCGTGGAGTAATGTCGTCGGTCTGCCTCTTGAACGCCTGGAAAGTGTACTGAAACAAAATGCCTGGATCGTCCATCGTCAAGCACCTGCAAAGCCTTAATCAGCGCATCTCAGCAGCCTGTGAGCGCAGCGGTCGCGCCCCCTCGAGCGTGAATTTGCTCGCGGTCAGCAAACTACAAAGTGTCGCTAAAATTAGGGAAGCCGTGCAGGCCGGCCACCGCGATTTCGCCGAAAATTATGTGCAAGAGGCATTGCCGAAAGTGGCGCAGATTCCCGATGTGCGTTGGCATTTCATTGGCCGCCTGCAATCCAACAAGGTGAAACTCCTGGGCGGCCAATTCTTCGCGATCCACTCGGTTGATCGCTTGCAAATAGCTCGGGCACTACACGAACACAGCCTGGCTCTGGGTCGTCCGCAGAATATCTTTTTACAATACAACGTGGCCCAAGAGTCGAGCAAAGGCGGAGCCGACCGCGCGGAACTTTTGCATCTGCTGCAATTTGCCAAGAGCTGTTCGCACCTGCGCGTGCTAGGCTTAATGGTGATGCCGCCGCCCGAATCTTCTAGTGCTGAGAACCGTCATTATTTTCGCCGCGCGCGCGAAACATTGGTGGAACTGCGCGGCGGTTTGAGCGGTGAAGAGCGCGAAGATCATCCGCTCAACGAATTGTCCATGGGGACGAGCCAGGACTTTGAAGCCGCCATCGCCGAGGGCGCCACCTGGGTCCGCATCGGCACGCAGATTTTTGGCGAACGCAAAAAAGAGGAGCGGGCGTGAAAGAGAATGTGGGTTTTATCGGTGCCGGAAATATGTGCCAAGCGTTGGTTGACGGGTGGATTGGTAAATCCGTGCTGAAACCGGAGAGTGTTTTCGTCAGCAATCGCACTCCGGGAAAAATAAAAAAACTTCAGGAAAATGCCCACGTCCAAGGCTGTGCCACCAATGAAGAGTTGGTCGATGCCGCCAATGTAATCTTGCTCACCGTCAAGCCGCAAGATTTGATCGCTGCCATTGAACCCATCGCCACTTCCTTTCGCGCCGATCAAATCGTGATCAGTTTAGCCGCCGGGATTCAGCTCGCACGCCTGCGCAAATTATTACCCCAGTGTTCGCACTTAGTGCGGGTCATGGCCAACACACCGGCGCGAGTTTTACGCGGCACCTTTGCCTACTGCACACGCACCGACGATTTGGTCGTCGACCTGTGCATGGATCGCTTGTTTAAACCGCTGGGGTTTACCCTGCGGCTTGAAGAAGGCGAACCGTTCGAAGCCTTCACCGTCGCGACCAGCGCGGGTGTCGGGTTTATTTACGAATTCATGATTTACTGGCAAGAGTGGCTGGAAGAGCATGGTCTTGAAAGCGAAGATGCCCAACAAATGACCATCCAAACCTTCGCCGGAGCCGCTGAACTAGCCCTCAAATCTTTGCCCCAAAGTCTGAGTGAACTCCAGGCAAAGGTCACGTCCAAGAAGGGAATCACGGCGGCGGGGCTTGAGAGCCTGCGCGAACTCGAAATTGAGCGACTTTTGCGCTACTCTTTCGAAAAGGCTGCACTTCGCGACCGCGAATTATCGCAAGATTAGACTTGTTAGTCAAAAAGCCCTCCCGTATCGTTGAAAGAGGGGGATTTAATCATGCGCATAGCTCCAATCGACATAGCCCATAAAACGTTTCACCGCAAAATGATGGGCCTGGACCCCGACGAGGTCATGGAATTCCTACGCATGGTCGCGGACGAACTCGAAACCTCAATCAAAGAACGCAATTCCTTACGCGAAATCCTGCGCGAAAAGGACCTCGCCGTCGCCGAATACCGCGAGCGCGATGAACTATTGAAGAGCACTATTACGACTGCCACCCGCATGTCCGAAAGAATGCAGGTCGATGCCGAGCGCGAAGCCAAGCTGATTATCCATGACGCCAATCAAAAAGCCGATACCATCGTGCGCGAATCGCGCGATTCTCTACGCCGCATTTATCAAGAGATCAACGATCTCAAACGCGTGCGCATGCAGTTTGAAAATAACCTAAAAGCATTAATTCAGAGTCATGCCACCATGTTGGAGCAAGGGCAGAAGATTATGCCCAACCCTGTGATTGAAACGCGTGCCACGAATCAGGAAACGGACGAGGCCCAGACGCTCAAGAATAAGATTGCGGAAGCCGTGCACAAAAAAATCAATATGGATTTCTAGTGAACATTTCCCGCTTTGCCACTGGCCGCTCGCAGATTGCGACTCTCGCAATCTGCGGACAGCGCACTAAAAGCTAAGGCTTAGTCTCGGTATTCTTCTCCGTAGACTTCTCCACTTTCCCGTCCGTGTGCTCTTTAGTGGTGTCAGTAGTGGTCGTCTCCATATCATGCCCATCCATGCCTTTTTTCTTCGCCTTGTGCTCGACCGTAGTTTTTTTAGTTCCAGTGAGCGGGTTTCTCGAGTGTTTGATTTTTGTCGACTCAGACTTCTCGGCATCGTCGGCAAGCGCGCGAAAAGAATACGCGTTCAACGCGAGCATTAAACTAAGAATTATTTTTGCATTCATTTTTTTTCTCCTAAGGTTGAATGACATTCGAACAATATGGCGGACAATCCGTGGTGGGAATGAAAAAATGAAAATATGAAGCGCCGCCGAAACACGGTACTAAACAAACCACGCCAGTTTTCGTTTACTCGACAATTTGAAAATTGGCGCGCACCCACGCGCCGGAAGCACCGTTGAAATGCCACCACTCATGCGCCAATTGGCTAAAGCCGGCACTCGTCATCACGTCGCGCAGCAGGTGGCGATGGCGCAAATGTTGCGGACCCAGCAACCCCTCCCGTACGAACTGCTCTTCGAGCTGAGGCTGCGCGAGCGGGCGAAAATCATCGAAGCCTGCGCCCATGTCCAACTCCGTGCCAGATGCGTCGAGTAAGGAAAGATCCACGGCAAAACCAAAATTGTGAAGTGAGCCTTTGTCAGGATTGGCAATATAGCGTTCATTTTCGGTACCCTTCACGTGCGCCCACAGCACCCGCTGCACCGAACGCGGACGAAGCGCATCAAAAATCACAAAGCGGTAACCGGGCTGAAGCGTCTGTAGGTGCGACCACGCCGCTTGTAGTTGCTGCGCGCAGTCTTTGTGCAGAAAAGCGCGAGTCAACGGCCCATACATATCAACGCCGACAAAATTGTTGCGGCTGGCGTAGCGCAGATCGAGGGCGTAGGCCGGACCATTTTTGAGCTCGATAAAATCCCCCGAGCGCGTGACAAAATCGAGTGACCGCGCGATCTCCCTCACTTTCCGCGCCTCTCCATGGATTTTTCGGTGTCTTTCATCATCAAGTCGAGCTTGGGCTCGGCGCGGCGGGGCCGATATTTACGTCCTTCCTTGTGAAGGGTTTCAATCCGCGGCTCGTCATCTTGCGGTTCCTGAGGAGGCGCGGGCGTGAGGCGCTGGCGAAATAAAGTCTCGTCGTACTTTTCCGCTTTGGGCTCAAACTTTTCCTCGTGAACCGGCGCGGCGCTTTCGAAAAACGAACCTGAGAACAGTATACCGGCGATGGCGGTGATGCTGCTGGCGGCGCTGCGCCCGTAAACGGTGGTGGCGGCGCCGAGGTAAAACGCCACCGGCCCCCAGTACATGCCCGCGGTTGCGGCGACTTCGCCGACACTGGGATTGACGGCACCATAGGCGTAACTTCCGCCATCCACCGCGCTCAAATAAATATCGCGTGGAATCCGATTGTCGGTATCGCGGTCGTTGATCACCGAGTTGTAGCCTCGATACTCGCCGCTGAGCCAAAACTTTCCGCGCCGGCCATAGCGTAAACCAATATTGTATACTATCAGTGCCGAGCGCCGATCGTCACGGTAGGCGCCTCCCAAATAGGCGAACGGAGTGATATCGGCCACATGCCACAGCAACCACGACCCGAGCTGCAGCCGCATCGCTCCTTCACCTAACAATGGATCATCACGATCATAGGTGGCGCGGAAAAACGGATAGCTGAAATCAAGCTGCGGTACGATCTGCGCCCGGGGCAAATAGTTCCACCACTGAATACCAGCCCAGCCTTCGTTCAGGCCGCTGACCCTTTTGGTATCGATGGCGAGATTGGTCGGGGTGGTGTTCTGACCATCGATGACGTCAGCGCTGGTTTGGCCGCCGGAAATACCAAGGTAGGTACGCCAGTGTTCGTCCCAATCAGAGGCGAATTGGCCGACTCCTGACATATTTACGAACTTCCCTCGGGTTTCGAGCGATTGTGTGGTTCCGCCATTGGGCGGATAGTTCGCGTGCGTGCTCATATAGTCGAATTCGCTTTTGAGCTCAAATCCGCCAGGCTGCGGTCTCTGCGGAATGTCGGCGCGTGCAGCCATTAAAAAAGAAAAAAAGAGAGTGAGCATAAGGATAGGACAATGCTAGCTTAGGAATGAAATTTGACCAAGGCCCAAAAAGTGAAAGACAAACGCCTTCTCATAATCTTTTTAACCGTGTTTATCGACCTCGTCGGGTTTGGAATCATTATTCCGATGAACCCCTATTTGGCCGAAACCTACGGCGCTTCACCCCTGCAGGTGGGGCTGTTGATGAGCGTCTATTCGTTGATGCAATTTATTTTTTCGCCGATCTGGGGACAGTGGAGTGATCGCATTGGGCGGCGTCCTGTTATTTTGCTCAGCCTACTCGGTGCCGCGACCGCGCATTTGGGCTTTGCCTTCGCCACCGGCTTTTGGGGACTGGTGCTGGCACGAGCCTTTGCCGGATTGTTTGGCGGAAATCTTTCGACCGCCATGGCCTACATGGCAGATATCACCCCGGAAAAAGAACGCAGCAAGGGCATGGGCATGATTGGCGCAGCCTTTGGTCTGGGATTTATTTTGGGGCCTTCGCTCGGTGGGATCTTTGCCGACCTCGGACAAAAAATCGGCCCCTATCCGCCCTTTGGGCAAAGTTTCCCAGCGGTGGTGGCCGCCATGATTTGTTTGGCTAACTTTATCTTCGCCTGGCGCGCGCTGCCGGAATCGCGCGTGGGTAACAGTGCAAGCCCGCAGCAACATCTTGCGCAGGCCCTGCGCTTTCAGCGCATAGGACAGGCCTTCGCAACTCCCACACTGAACGTGCTGATGTTACTCTTGTTTCTAAATACATTTGCTTTGGCCCATGTGGAGGCCACGTTGTTTTTGTATGTGCAAGATACCTTCCACTGGACGTTGTCCCAGGCCAGTTTTGGCTTCGCTTACATCGGCGTGATCATGGTGATTACGCAGGGTTATTTGATCCGTAAATTTTTGCCGAAGCTCGGTGAGCGAAAAGTTTTAATCGTGGGCCTGCTTTTGTCTTCGCTGGGATTTGCGCTGTGCAGTTGGGTGGTCCAGGTGGGCGTGCTGGCGCTCGGCGTGACCTTGCTTGGCCTAGGCAATGGTCTAGCCAACCCTTCGCTCAACGGCAGCATCAGTTTGCTGAGCGGCAAAGACGTGCAGGGTAATAATTTGGGCGTGTCGCAAAGTTTGTCTTCGATGGCGCGCATCCTTGGACCACCCACCGGCGGAGCGCTTTATCAACAGGTCGGCCCGTGGAGCCCGTTTGCCGGTGCCGCGGCGATCACTTTTGTCGGTTGGGTGATTGCATGGAGTATTCGCAAGCGTATGCCTGAAGGTGGGCGGGCGCATTAATGGAGCTCGGTCTGTTTCAACTCGAAAATCTGATTTTGACCCGGAGCCGATTTTGTTTTCTCGACGTTCGCGCCAAACCGGAGCTCAGCTCGAATAGGGCGTTCACGGAAATTATGAAGCACGCGGAGACTTTGGCAGTGGCCGACGTCCCGGCCCATCTAAATAAATTAAATTTACCAAAAGAACAGCCCGTCATCCTGGTGTGTGAAACAGGCAAGGCTTCACAAGCCGCGGCCCAGCGCCTTGAAAGCCTGGGCTACTCGAATACCTATGTGGTCGCGGGTGGAACCCGTGGACTGTTGGCCGAGTTGTCGAGCACAAAATAAAGCACAACGTAGCCAACGCCGGTCGCGCCCATGGATAGCAAAGCCAAGCTAATGGCCAAAAAGCGCACCACGCCGATCTCCAGATTCGAGCGCGTCGCGATTTTCGCGCATACGCCAAGAATCCATGGCTCGCGCGCCTGCGCCAGTTTATCTTTGCGCGGTAAACTCAGGGCGAACAAGAGATAGAGTCCAATCCCCGCGCCAAAAAAGAGAATCGACACAATCCACACCAAACGAAACACACCGACTGGAATATCGAGCGCTCGGGCCAAGCCCTTGCACACCCCGAAAATAGCCCCGTCCTTCGCACGCACCCATTTCATACCGCCTCCTTACATAAGCTGGCCAAGCTTTAGCAGTCCCGGCCCTGGCCGTCAAACGGCCCTAGTTCTTGTCCGCTCACAGACGAAATGCTACGCTATTTGTCTATGGAATTACCTGATCGCTACAATCCCAAGGATGTTGAGGGCCGCATTTACCAATGGTGGATGAGCCGCGGCTATTTTAAGGCTGAGGAGAAGTCAACCCGGGTTCCTTACAGTGTTATTTTACCGCCCCCAAACGTTACCGGCTCGCTCCATCTTGGACACGCTTTGAATCACACTATTCAGGACACCTTGGTGCGCTGGAAACGCATGAGCGGTTTCAACGTGCTGTGGATGCCGGGAACCGATCACGCGGGCATCGCTACCCAAGCGGTGGTGGAGCGCGAGCTTAAAAAAGAAGGCAAGAATGGCCGCGCCATGGGTCGCGAGGAATTCGTCAAACGCGTGTGGCAATGGAAGGAACAATACGGCGACCGCATTGTCGAGCAGATGAAACGCCTGGGCGATTCCTGCGACTGGGAGCGTTTGACCTTCACGCTGGACGAAGACGTGTCGCTCGCGGTGCGCAAGGTTTTTGTCGACCTATACAATAAGAATTTAATCTATAAAGGCCTGCGCTTGATCAATTGGAGCACGGGCTTGGAGTCGGCCATTTCAGATCTCGAAGTCGAGTTCCGCGAAATCAAGGGCAGCATTTATCACATCCGTTACGAATTGGCCGATGGCTCGGGTGCGGTTGAAGTCGCCACCACTCGGCCCGAGACTTTGCTCGGCGACACCGCAGTGGCCGTACATCCCGACGATGAGCGCTACCAAAGCTTTATCGGTAAAAAAGTTAAACTGCCATTGACTAGCCGCCAGATTCCGGTGATCGCGGACGCCTATGTGGAACGCGAGTTCGGTTCGGGTGTAGTTAAAATCACGCCGGCCCATGATTTCAACGACTATGCGATTGGCCAGCGCCATAAGTTGCCGATGTTGAATATTCTCAATAAAGACGGCACGCTCAATGCAAACGCCGGGGCCTACAGCGGTAACAAAGTTCAAGAGGCACGCAAGCTGGTACTTGCCGATCTCGAAGCGCAAAACCTGTTGGTAAAAACCGAACCGCACACCCATCAAGTGGGTCACTGCACCCGTACCGGCTCGGTGGTCGAACCGTTTTTATCGGAACAATGGTTTGTGAAAATGGGACCACTCGCGACCCCCGCCAAACGCGTGGTCGAAAGCGGCACCGTGATCTTCGAACCTGAGAGCTGGGCCAAAACTTACCTGCACTGGATGGACATTATTCAGGATTGGTGCATCTCACGCCAGCTGTGGTGGGGGCACCGGATTCCGGTGTGGACTTGTTTGGCGTGCAAAAAGCTGACGGTGAGCATTGAAGATCCCACTCAGTGCCAACACTGCGCGAGCAAAGAAATTCAACAAGACGAGGACGTGCTGGACACTTGGTTTAGCTCTGCGCTTTGGCCATTTTCCACCATGGGTTGGCCGGCCGGGACCGAGTTGCAACAAACTTTTTACCCGACTACGATTTTGGTTACTGCGTTTGACATCATATTTTTCTGGGTGGCGCGCATGATTATTATGGGCCTCGAGTTCAAGCAGGATGTGCCGTTTCGTACGGTCTTCATTCATGGCGTGATCCGTGATGCCCAAGGCAAAAAAATGTCGAAATCCGTGGGCAACGCTGAAGATCCGGTGCAGCTGATTGAGGACAATGGCGCCGATGCGCTTCGCTACACCCTGCTGTCGCAGGTTGCCAGTGGCCGCGATTTGAAATTTTCGGCCCAGCGGCTGGAAGGCTACCGCAACTTTATGAACAAACTGTGGAATGGCACGCGCTTTTCGCTCAATTCCCTGCGGAATTTCGTGCCGCCCGCGGGTGGTCTCAGTGCTTTGCCGGTGAAGTCGGAACTCAGTGATCCCGACCAATGGATTATCTTTAAACTGGGCGTGGTCGAAAGAGAAGTCGATGAGATGCTTAAGTCTTATCGCTTTTCCGAGGCCGCCAATTCGCTCTATGCTTTTGTGTGGAACACGTTCTGCGATTGGTATCTGGAATTCACCAAGCCGATTTTTGCCAGTCCCCACGAGACGCCCGAGAAAAAGGCGACTCAGCTGGTGCTAGCCCATATTTTGAATCGCACCGTGCGCCTGCTGCATCCGTTCGCGCCGTTTATCACCGAAGAAATTTATCAGAAGCTCCCGCTCAAGGGTGAGGCGCTAATCGTCGATACTTATCCCACTCCAAAAAATGACAAGGCCTTTTTGGCGCTGGGAAGTGAAGACGTGGCCACCGAGCTGGACCTGGTGCGAGAAGTGATCACGGCAATTCGCAATATTCGCGGTGAAAATCGCATCAAACCTGGAGTGCGTATTGCCGCCCGGCTTTCGCCCATGGACGACCGCGCGCAAAAAATCCTCGGCACCAACAAAGCCTCGATCATGACGATGGCTAAGTTAGAGTCCTGTGAAATCAGCGCGTCCGGCGATCTTGCCAAGTGCGCGGTGCAACCGGTGCATGTTAAAACCTTGAATGTGGACGTGATCGTGCCGCTTGCAGGTTTGGTGGATATCGAAGAGGAAGTGAAGCGCATTCGCAAAGCGATTGAGAAATTGCAGCGCGAGGTGGCGTCTCTTACCCAGCGCATGAGTGACAAGAGTTTTATGGCCAACGCGCCTGAAGATGTGGTGGAACAAGGAAAACGGCAACTGGAAGAGTCGCGCGGCCAAATCTCGACGTTGGAATCCGCGCTGGCGCGTTTGTTATAGAGAGGATTTTCAGTGAAAAATTTTATGCTCGCGGCGCTCGTGGTGCTGCCGTGTCTTTTTGGCTGCGCCTCAGTTAACCCAGATATGCAGCCGACCGATCAAAGTACGGACTTGAGCGACGGATGTCATTCGCCGCTGGGATTTATCCCGGAAGGCCACTCGGCCAATGGCTATTTGCACCAGATTGAACAGCATGGTCAAAGTTGCCAGCGGGGAACGCTGACTTGTGAAGACGGGGTATGGTCTGGCGCTTACATTTATCCGTCGTGTGTGCGGTCAGCGAATTGAAACGAACAGGGGACTGATTGTCGGTCCTCAGTTCCCCTTTCCCTTGTTGAGGATTGCAAAAAAGACTTCAACTGAATCTGAGCTCAGTGAGCTGGGAACCGCGGCAGGAAAAACTGGGCCCCCTACTTCGTAGTTTGCACCACACCATCACCCTGAACAAAAAACCGCACGGCTTGATGGTTTTCATTTACCACCGTCTTGACCTGCCATAGTAAGTTCAGTTCCAAGCCCGCCAATGGATTTTCGCGACTGCCGAGATTGACCGCTTGAGCAACCTCGACCTGGGCATCGAAATTATAGCCCCACATAACACTCAGATCCGCGGGGATAACCGTTACGTTGGCGAGATAGTGGCCCACGCCGTCCTTGCCGCCACCAAACG
>JANXMF010000013.1 GCA_025354795.1 Pseudobdellovibrionaceae bacterium | reverse complement strand
GCCATGCTAACCAACATTTCACCGGCCAATTTGAATGCCTTTTCCGCGTCGTTCAACGGTTTTTGTTTATCACGCAGTAGTTTTTCGTCCACCGGAGTGTTGGCCAGGCGGGTCAGTTTGGAAGTCAGCTGCCCTAGCATCCACTGGGTGTGGGGATAATTCGCCATGCGATAATTGATTTCCAAAGAATCAGCCATGGGTTCACGCTCTTGCTCGATCTTCGCAAATAGCGCGCGATTTTTTTCTTTCAATTGGGTCTCGGCTACGATTTCATCGCGTAATTTTTTGCCGCGCGCTTTTAAAAATTTCCCCTCAGTCGAAGAATCGGCAAAGCCCGCGAAATCTTCACCGGCGGGTACGCCCGAACGCTCAGCAAGAACTTTAAGTTCAGCTTCATCGAGAATCGCCGAGTGGTTACCGGGATTCGCCGCCATCTTCAAGCCCCAACCCTTAATGGTGTGGGCAATGACCATCGACGGCCGCTTGGTTTCATTTTTGCTGGCCGCGAACGCTTCGCTCAGAGTCGTGAAGTCATGGCCGCCAAAATCGTGCACGGCGGTTTTAAGTTCCTCATCGCTGACTTGTTTGAGAAACCTTGCAAGCGATTTATGCTTTTCCAAAAGCATTTTGCGAATGGCCTGGCCATCGGGCAAAAGCAGCATCACTTGCAATTCGTAATCCGCCATCTGGCCTTCAAATAGCGCTTGAAAATCCGCGCCGCCGTCTTTTTTAAACAGCTGCGCGCGCTTCTTGCCGTGGCGGGCATGCACCACGTGCCAACCGTTGGCTTCCATCATGCGCTGAACACGCAGATCATCGGTGCCATTCATAATTTCTTGATTGGTGATGCGGTGGCCGTCCAAACTCTGGCGATTGAAATCCAAAATCCACGTCAGGTTGCCGATCTCACGTTCGGCAAAATCGGGTATGGCCTCAGACAGTGAGCCTTCCCGAAATTCGGAGTCGCCAATGATCGACCAAAAATGCGCGGGCAGAACTTCATAGCCGTGGCGGGCAGCGTAGCGATACGCCAGAGCTAAATAACCGGCGTTTACAGGAGGAATGCCCACCGTGCCCGATGGCAAAAAGCCATGGTGGTCCGGATCATAGGCCGAGTGATAGGACTGAAATACCCGTTCGTCGGCACTTTGCGGAAAAGCGCGAAGCGACGACATCGCGTGATTGGCATCCGCTAGCGAAATCGGCGCGAGTTCCTTATCGAGCAAAAGACCGAGCAGGTAATTGTAGGAATGATCGGCTGGGGAGGCATGAGGCTTGTTCGCAATCCAATCGTAACCGCTCTTCATCACCAGGTGCAGCGTGCCTAGAATGTGCAGCGCGCTCGAACTCGCCGAGGAGTGACCGCCAATCTTGGGATCGCCCTTTTCCACGTTGTCGCGGTTATTCGCCATGTAAATCATTTTATTGGCGAGATAATGCGCGCGCCGCGCGATAGTGTTGAGCGTTTCCGTATCCAGTTGTTGAGCCATAACATGATCTCCTCGAGTAGGGTGCAATTTAAAGTGGCTTTGCCCCCGGTGCAAGGCCTGGTTAGCGGGCCAAATGCAAATATTTTAGCCGCAGATCGATCAAACTGCGCAGCTCCGGAGTGTCACGCAGTTGCTTGGCACCAAAGCGCGTGAGGAGCAGCGGGAAACCATAGTGCGTGCCTTGGCCCGAGGGAGTCTGAAGCATGGCGTGACTGGCGCCGAAGCCGACTTTACCGTATTCGTTTTGCAAAAAGGCCCAGGCTGCGGGCGCAGGCGGCGGAACTTCAAGGGGCAATACGAAAAATGCCTCGCCGGGCGCGGCAAATACCCCCGAGCGGGTATTCGAAATTAAGGTGCCGGGCTCGTTGGTGTCGAATACCAGTTCCGTAGTGGGCAGTTTCTCAGAGTGTCGGAGTTGAATATCTGAACTCGCGCCATTCACCACACAGATTAATTCGTGTCCCAATTCAGTTAACTGAACGATGCGTTGATCTAAAAGACTGAGCCCCCCCGGGCCTCGTTTCACCCCCACACCGAGAGCCAACTCATTTTCATCAGGTGGGCGGTAACCGCACAATAATAGGGTTTTCATGCTTCAAGTACGAAGTCCCAGCGGATTTTGATGGTGCCATCGGACTCAACCATGCCCTTTGGCGGATTTGGAAACGGCGCAGCAGCCTTGAATGCCTCAACTGCAGCATTGTCCAAACTCTCGACGCCACTTTGCGTTAGGATATCCACGCGAATCAATTCGCCCTTATTATTGAGTACCACTAAGACTTGCGTCACTCGGTCGGTGGCAGACGCAATGCTACGGCCCTGGCGGTAAATAATCTTCACTTTTTCGCGCACATTGGGCTCCCAATGTTGGCGAATGGCTTCTTTGATGCGCGAATAGTAACTGTAGTAAACAAATTCACGCGTACTGAGCAGAGTTTGCAGGCCGGTGTTGACGTCCTTTAAATAGTCGTCGCTTTGGGAGGGATCACCGTTCTTGTCGGTCTCGGGAGCTTTCGGTCCCGGATTGAGCGAAAACTTTGGCGCCAGATCTTTGAGCGCGGGGAGCTCGCCACGTTCTTTGTCCGCGGCTAGCTTTTTATGCTCCTTCTCGGTCGTCTTCTCCGCGGTCTTGGAACCTTCAGAAGTTTTTCCGCCTTGTGCGGTGTTGTTGAATTTTCCGGACTGCGCGGCCTTGGTTTGCTGAAGCACTTTTTGATTGTGGGCGCTAAGGAAGCGTGAGTTCTTATCGACTTCGTCGTTGATCTTGTCCTTCTGCTCGACAATCTGATTCATCATGTTGATTTTGGGCGGGGGCGGCTTCTTACCGATCATTTTTTTCACTTCTTCGGGAGTCACAAAATTCACTTCGACCGGAACGGGCCGCGGAGGCAGGGGCTTGACCGCACGGATCACAAAACTCGCGACGAAACCCAAGTGAATAAACAGCGAGAGAAGTAAAAATATGGCAATCGTCTGGCGTAACTTTCGGATCATCCTTAACCTCGAGTTCATACCTTTGATCGGCACAAAGCGCGGGTGGCTTAACGGATTCAGCGCATTTCCGGCCTATGCTTTTGGCGCGAAAAAGGATTGCCCTCGACATGGACTCAAAGCCCGTGTCAAACTATCGACATGCGCTTTGACGTGTGGGCACAGACAGATGTGGGACTGACGAGGAATATCAACCAAGATGCTATCTTAGTGGATCACACGCTCAATTTATTTATCGTCGCCGACGGCATGGGCGGACACAAAGGCGGCGAAGTCGCGTCGGCTCTCGCGGTGGAAACCGTGCAAGCCGCGATCGCCAAACGCCGCGGTGATAGTAAAACCGCCGCGCGCAAAGTTTTGCAAGATGCCTATCGCGAGGCCAGCAGCCGCATCCACCACAAGAGCACTTTCGAATCCCCCGATCTGATGGGGATGGGTACGACGATGGTCTTGATGTGGGAGCAAAACGGCCAGCTTTATTTTGCCAATGTAGGCGACTCGCGTGCCTATCTTTATCGCGCGCCAAATCTGTGGCAACTCACGGAAGATCATTCGTTAATCAATGAACAAGTGCGGGCCGGCGTAATCACCGAGGCCGAAGCGCCGCACGTTGTGGGCCGCAACGTGATCACCCGTAGTGTTGGATTTGAGCGGGATGTGGTGGTGGACGTGATCGAGCGCGAACCGCAACCTGGCGAATTTTATATGCTTTGCTCAGATGGGCTCAGTGGCCTAGTGCTTTCCGCGCGCCTGGCTGAGATTCTGCAAAACTGTCCCATCGAAGACCTAGTGGCCCGGTGCATTAGCGAGGCGAAAGCCGCGGGTGGCGACGACAATATTTCAGTGATTGTGGTGCGTCCAAAATTTGCCGGTTGACGCAATAAGTTACGGGCTCTAAAATGGTAATTAATGGAAAATAAGAATTATACCATTCTCATCGCGAGCAACCGCCACGGTGAAACAATCCAGTTTACGGTTCGGGCAAGCTGGCTTAAGGTGCTGAGTTTTTTGGCTTTTTGCGTAGTGCTATTGGCGTCGACGGCGGTCATTGACTATGTCGGCCTATTGCTTAAGGCCAATGAAAATCGGTTTTTAAAAACTGAAAACTTCCGGTTGAAAGAACAGTTTCAAGTCGCCGAAGAGAAATTGTCGAGCCTTGAGTCGAGCCTCGAGCGCATTCAGAACTTCACCAAGAAATTAAATTTGATCACCAATGTGGAAGATGAAGAGCGGGTGCTGAAACTGGCCTTAAGTCCAGCCACGCGTGCGGGCGCCGCGGGTGATCCGCAAGGTCCAGTCAATCGTTTGCCGTCGAGCGAATTTATGATTCGTGATCCGCAGGCGCAAGACCGGCCCTTCGTCGACGAAAAAACCGGTGAAATGGGTGCCACCCGTGAAGCTGCCCGCGATTATGCGACTCTTTCGGTGCGCATCGATCGCGCCGTCCGCCAATCGCAGCTGCGCGAGCAGGGTGTTTTGCAATTATGGGATTCGCTTTCTGAGCGCCAGAGTTTGTTGATCTCAACACCGTCGATCAAACCCACGCGCGGTTGGTACACTTCGCGTTTCGGTTACCGTGCGGATCCTTATACCAATCGTCCTGAGATGCACGCGGGTCTTGATATGGCAGCACCTCCCGGGACTCCGGTTTATGCGCCCGCCGAGGGTGTGATTTCTTATGTGGGTTATGAAGCGGGCTATGGGAAATTGGTTTCAATTGATCATGGTTATGGTGTGGTCACACGCTACGGTCACAATTCGCGGGTGTTTGTGGAGCAAGGTCAGCGCGTGCATCGTTGGGATGTGATTTCGGCGGTGGGGAATAGCGGACGGTCGACGGGGCCGCATTTGCACTATGAGGTTCGCATTCATGGGATTGCGGTCGATCCTACAAATTATATTTTGACTGAGTAGACTGAGTCTGCGGCCGCCGAAGCCAGGGTTTGGCAAATTTGCGCCCACTTTTTATAAATCTTTCACTTCTATGAAATTACACTGGCAGTGAGTCTTGATTAAAAAAGGTTATACAGCATCCTCTACCTCAAGCGTGAAACCGTCATTCAGCGGCTCAGTCCATTTACGCCAATGGTGATCATTGAACAGATTCTGCACCGGCTTGAGAGCGCTCCAAAATTTTTGCAGGGGTCGTGTGTGAGTCGGTTGGTGAGCGGCCCGGCGGCTCGGATTTGGCCTCCGCGTCCAGCGCCCTGATCCAACAACCGCCCAAGGCAAGAGCCCTGAGCGGCGGCAACGTTTATCTAACGTTTCGAGAACTGAGTGCTACGGCGAGCTTTATGTTTACCGTATTTCTTACGCTCAACCATGCGCGAGTCGCGGGTGAGCATCCCAGCCTTTTTCAAAACCGGGCGTAAATCAGGATTAACCGTGATCAAAGCCCGCGAAACCCCGTGACGGATGGCTTCGGATTGTCCAGTGACTCCGCCGCCGACCACAGTGACGCGGGCGTCGTATTGATTTTTAGTGTCGGTCACGGAAAAGGGCATGGTGACTTTCATGCGCGCGGTGGGCGTGGGCATGTAGGTTTCAAGTGGTTTGCCGTTGACCGTGATGACGCCAGTTCCGGTTTTCAAGAAGACGCGTGCGGCGCTGGTTTTGCGGCGGCCGGTTGCATAATAAGTCACTTCTTTAGCCATAAAATTATCCTCTTACAGATTCAGAGTTACAGGTTGTTGAGCGGCATGCGGATGAACTCCGCCTTTGTAGGCTTTCAATTTCAGAATCAGACGCTTCGACAATTTGGTTTTGGGCAGCATGCCGGCTACGGCTTCTTGAATGACCATCGCGGGATCTTTTTCTTTCATCTGGGCGGCAGATAACTCTTTGAGCGAACCAAAGAAACGCGAGTGGGTGTAAAACTTTTCGTCGTTCCATTTGTTGCCGGACATTTTGACTTTTTCGGAATTGATCACGATCACGAAATCGCCGGTGTCGACGTGAGGAGTGAATTGCGGTTTGTTTTTTCCGCGCAGAATTTTGGCGATTTCAGTGGCGATACGGCCCAGAGTTTTGCCGTCGGCGTCCACTAAAAACCATTTCTGTTCGACTTCGCCAGGCTTGGCACTATAAGTATTCATTGCGCGCGAACCTCTTTATGAGAGTTAAGGAATCAGAAGTCTTAAAGTTTTCGGCACTTGTTGTCAAGCGCCGGCGGGTAATCCACATGGTAAAGGTAAAGGCCGTGCGCGGCCGCTGTGGCCTTCGCCGCTTGGCGATCCCGGGCGGCAAATATTTTTTGCATTGCGGCCTCGCCATCCGGCGATCGTTCTAAAAACAATAGAGTTCCCACGAGGTTACGGACCATCTGTTTAAGAAAGCCCGAGCCCCGGATCTGTAGCTCGAGAAGGTTGGGCGATTTCGGCACCCAATGACACTGGTCGATACGGCGTACGGTGGTGAGGACCGCCGTGCCAGAGGTCTGGAAACTCTTAAAATCTTTCTCTCCAAGCACGCTGCTGGCCAGCGTCTGCAGACGCTTGAGATCCAGCGGACGCGGGACCCAAAGGGCGCGTTCCCGCCACAGAGCCGAACGCACGGGATGATTCCAAATGCGATAAACATAGGTCTTGCGGCGCGCACTTTTACGCGCATGAAAATCGTCGGGCGCCAACCAAGCGCCCTTAACGACTATGGAATCGGGCAGGAGCGAGTTGAGCGCGTGGGTGAGGCGCTCCTCCTTTTGAAGGATTTTCGGGGCAAGGTAATGCGCGACTTGGCCCACCGCATGAGTGCCGGCGTCGGTGCGGCCGGAGCCGGTGATTTTTATGGGTTCGTTGTAGATTTGGGATAGCACGTCTTCCAGCGTACCTTGAATAGTGAGATCATCGCCAAGTTGACGTTGCCAACCGCGATAGCCAGTTCCGTCGTAGGAGAGTAGCAGTTTGATTTTGCGCACGGGCGGTTTTAAGGCGAGTCATCAAGACACACCCTAGTACTCCATCACCAAACCACCATTAATATAGTTTCCGGAAAAATCATAGCGTTCACTGAGTGCAATATTGCGCCGGTACTCCACGGTCAGGTAAATCGAATGCAGACCGTATTCGCGGTCGAGCTGAATGCGCGTCAGGTAGTCGAAGTAGGTGAGATCGAAGGCCACGCCCGCGTCGACGTAGGCGGCCAGCGCGCCGCCGAATTTGGGGCCCTTGTGGTCGTCGCGGACTTCGCTGAAGGTGTAAGCGAGGCCGCCGCCGCCGCCGTAGGGTACAAACATCTGGTGTTTAGTAAATTGCATGCGGTAGACGCCGCCGACGGAATTGGGTAGGGCGATGAAGGTGAAAGTTTCCATCGGAATTTTGCCATCGGTGAGATGCACAAAGTGGCCATGGCCTTGGGCCACGAAAAAGCCAGTGCCAACTTGCAGCCCGAATTTTCCGATCGCCATACGCCATAGCTGCCACTCTCTGGTGATAAGGATGGCGGGCGCGGTGCCCTCGGCATAGTTCTTGGCAAAGCTAGCATTGGGCCCGTCGGTTTCGGGGTTTCTCAGATTGACCGGGTCAAACGGACCGGCTTGGAAAACTATGGCTTTGTCTTGCGGTGACTCATCGACTTTGTAAAGGTAGGCGCGATCTTTGGTCACGCGGATCAGGCCTTTTTCAGAGAAGGGATGCGGGACCAGGGTTTCGCCTTTGTGTTTGTCCCAGTCAAAGATTTTTTCGCCCGAGGCACTTGAGGCTTTTTCGCCGACGGGCATGGGCGAAGTGTCGGTGTGCGTGGGCCTGGCCGGATGGAGTGCTTCGGTGGTGGGAGGCTCGGGCTCTTTTTGCGAGTGCTGGACATCGTACGAAGTGGGCGGTTCTTCCGTGTCGAGGTCATTTTCTGCTTCGTCTTCATTTTCTTTGGAATCTCCGGGTTCAACGGAGATCTGGGGGACTGGAACCGCGGGGTGTTTGATTTGCGCCACCGCCCAAGGTAGCGATCCAAACAGAATGAGAAGAGTGGCGAGCTTAAGCACGGGCGCCAGTTCTGCGGCTCACCAGCCACATCAGCCCGCCGAGAGCGGCGAGTAGCAAAGCCGAGAGCGCGAGGGTTGGTCCAAAACCGATTTCGAGGGCTAGCCAGCTCCAGCCATAGAGCGGCCACAGCGCGCCACGGGCGACGGCGCGCAGAATCGGGCTGTCGACAATGTAGCGAGCGGCGTAGGGTCCGTATTTATAGTAACTAAATACGAATCGTTTACCCCAGGCGTGGCGCAGCAGAATTTTGTAACGGAAGTCGCGGAAAACTTGAAGCTTCGGTTCGAGACTGCTGCCATAGGCGGCGGTGGCGATAAAGCAGTTGAAGTCCTTGGTGAGCATGCCGAGCACTTGGTCGGGCGTTACGGAGTAGGGGCAGCTCGCGTCGGGCGCACTGGTGCAGGAGGTGGGCAGGCCGACCTGGTCGGGAAAATATTGGATGACATTGTGGGCTTGGTCGAGCACGGCGACGCGGATAAAGTAGAGTTTATTGTTCTCCAAGCCCTCGAGGATCATGCTGCCCAGACTGCTGCCAGCTTCGGTGACGGGAAGATCCGCGGTGGCAACAGCCTCGCGAACATTGGCTTGGTCCATACTTATGGGCGAGGCCATGACACGCACCGCGACGACCTCGCTACTCTCACTCACTAAAGCAGGAAAGCCACTGGGGGTATTGATATTGGTAATATAAGCGCGGCCATCGCCTGGAAAAGGTACAAAGGCGCCAACACCTTCGGCGTTGGGAGCACCATAGACATTTTCATCGAGCTGCGGATCAATAAGTTTAAAAGTAACACTGAATCCCGCGGTGGACGTCGTGGTGCCGCCTGTTCCTGTGCCCGTGCCCGTAGCTCCGTCCAACGAGACGCTGATCGTTGCGGTAGACCCGGTGGGTTGACCCACACAGGAGCCGGGGGTGGTCATCTGACTACAGATGTCTGCCCAACTGAGTGTTACTGAAGTCTTGCTCGGAGACCGGCCGGAATTGGGAACGGAGCTTCCCCCCGTGGACGAGCCAGTCCACATGCCATTGCCATTGCCATCGCCGGCTGCTTTGGTGAAGTTAATCGTAACTAGCATGCCATCAACGACACGCACCTCATTGCAGGTGCACAGCGGCGTCTGATCTTGACCTGAGGTATTGGTGCAGGGGGTGGTGCTACTACAACTATTGCATACCGCGCCCGTTGAGCAAGCAGGACCGGCCAAGCCTCCATAGACTGTTACGGCCGTTCCAGAGCGAATCGCATTCGAGCCGCCAGTGACCGAACTAAAGGTGAGAGTGGCCCCGACGTTCGTCGTGGTGAACAAGATGCACAGTGCCGCGCCGATTTTCAATCTCATGTAATAATGACATCATGGTCGCCGAGTTAAGTCAAAAATCCTCTCGGCGATTTGTAGTCCGTTGAGTGCGGCACCTTTGCGCAAATTATCAGCGACGATCCACATTAACCAAGTTTGTGGATCGTCGAGATCCTGATGGATGCGACCCACGAATACGGGATCTTGACCACTAGCGTGAATCGCCAGCGGATAAACGGCGTCGCGCGGAGAATCTTCCACGACTAGACCACTCTGCGTGCTCAAACTGCGCAGCAGTTCAGCGCGAGGCGCGGTCCTTTTGAGTCGAATCCACACCGCTTCAGAGTGGGCATTCCACGCCGGCACGCGCACGCTAAAGGCGCTGAAGCGGACCGTGGGGGCGGCGAGGATTTTCTTGCTCTCGCGCATAATCTTAAGTTCTTCGGTGCAGAAACCACTGTCTTGAAACGAACCGATCTGTGGAATGCAGTTCATGGCTATCGGATGTGGAAAAGTTTGTGGAGATTGGCTTCGGTTTCCCGCAGCCCAATCTTTGGTTTGCGCGCCCAGCTCTTCTTGGCCAGCTTTGCCGGCGCCGCTGACCGCTTGATAAGTGGCGACGTGCACCGATTCCAGACCAAAGTCCCTAAGCAGTGGCGCAAGGGCTACAACCAGCTGAATAGTTGAGCAGTTGGGGTTGGCGATCAGTGATGCTTTTTTAGGCAGCAGGTGGCCGTTCACTTCCGGTACGATGAGGGGCACGCCTTCGCTCATGCGAAAGGCCGCGGAGTTATCGACGGCATAGGCTCCCGCCTTTACGGCTTGCGGACCCCATTGCGCCGAGATGTCGTCGCCAGAGGAAAAAAACACCAAATCAAGGCCGTCGAAGCAGCCTTCGTGTAACGTTTCAAGAGTGATTTTGCGGCCGTTGAATTCGCTTGTTTGTCCCTTCGAATTTTCGCTGGCAAAAAGTTTGAGCTCGCGCACCGGAAACTGCCTCGCCTCGAGCAATTGCAAAAAGACCTCGCCCACTACGCCGGTGGCGCCGACGATGCCTACGTTTTTCACACTTCCTCCTCGATGAACTCGTGGAGATCTTCGCCAGGGTCTTGCGAGTAAGGTTTGGCAATGCGCGGGCGGCGGATGCGCAGGCGCCAGATGCCAAACACCGCGCCTAAAATCGCATAGGTCAAGAATAGCACGAACAAGGTAGTTTCGGGACGAATCGCCACCATGGCAAATAAAAATACGCCGACCACCAAATAGCGAAACGGCAGGCGATGGCGAAAATCTAAATCCTTAAAACTGCGGTAGCGAAAGTTCGACACCATCACAAAGCCGAGGAGGAAGGTCATAGTGAGCAGTGCCCACGAGCGGCTGGCGTCGAGCTCTAGATCTTCAAAAGCCAAAACGCTCGAAGCGACAATACCTGCGGCCATTGGAATCGGCAGCCCTTGGAAGTAGGCCTTTTCGACCGAAGCACTTTGCACATTGAAGCGTGCGAGGCGAAGTGCACCGCAGGCGAGATAAAAAAAGCTCGCGAGCCAACCCACGCGGCCAAAGGATTCAAGCGACCATAGAAATAACAACAGTCCAGGAGCTAAACCAAAACTGATAAGATCGCTGAGTGAATCGTACTCGGCGCCAAAACGGCTGGTGGAATTGGTGGCGCGCGCCACCCGGCCATCGAGCTGGTCAAACACCGCGCCGATCACGATGGCGTACGCGGCCCAGGTGTAGTTGCCGTTGATGGAATAGATGATTGCGAAAAAGCCGAAGAACATGTTCACTGTGGTGAGCAGGTTGGGGAGTACGTAAATATGCATTCCCACTCCGCGGCGGGCAGGTGCTGCTGCTGGAACATCACTCATCACAGACCTCCAAAGACGTAAAATAAACCGGTCAAAAGGGTGCCGCTTAAAATCGGAAAGACCAAATTGTCGTCGAGTTTACCGACCGGCACCAATTCGCCGATGGCTCCGGTGAGAGCCGAGAGTAGACAAACTATGAATAGCCGCTCGCGCATCAGATCCATGATCAAGAAATAGCCGAAAGACAATACGAAACAGGTGATAAAGGCCGCACCACTGCCTTGCAGGCTTTTGGCGCCGATCAATTTGTCGCGGCCATAGCGGATGCCGAAAAAACTAGCCAAAGGATCGGCCACGGCCAGAAACAGCAAAGTCAGCATGACGACATTCCTCGGCAACACCAGGATGATCACAGTCACACCCGCTAGCATGTAGCTGACGCCGGCAATTTTTTGGCGCTCGTTCTCCCGCATGAATGGGCGAAATATCCAGCTTAAGGTCCGATTGATGCCCGGAATAAAAAGACGGACAATATCAATACCAATAATCAAGGATGCAAGGCTGATCGCGGTGAGACCCGCGCGTTCATTCGGCACGAGGCAGTAGAGGGCAAAGATAACCATGACACCGCTGAAATGCCACAGCCGGCGGGCCACATGAATGTCGTTTCGGGCTTGCAAAGACATGACATATAAATGTCGCAACACAATACGGTGTCAAATAATTTCTATCGGTCTATTGTTGAACCTGGCGGCGGCCCAAGCGGAGGAGCGGGTGGCGGCTCCGGTATTTGGCTCCCACCCCGGCTACCTTTTCAACGTGCTCGAAGAAAAGAACAAGCGCGACATTGAAATGGTCATGCTCGACAAGCCGAAGCCGGAAAGGAAACCGCCTGGCCCGGTGATCGTGAACGAAAAATTGTCGCGCGAGTTCCAGGAGCAATACCGCTACCGTTTCGGTCAGACTCAGGCCGAGCAGGTGATTAACAATCCCAGCCGCGATGCGGTTTTCATATATTCCAACACCCAACGCAGCATCACTTTCGAAGAGTATCGCAAGTATCAAAATCAGTTCGCGGAATACATGATTCGGCGTCTAACAGAATATCATTTTGACAACTGGGCCAAAAATGATCCGGCGATCCGGCCAGTGTATTTGATGAAGGACAAAATCAGCAATGTGAACTTACAGGTGAAAAAAGGCTACAAAGTAAAATTGAAATATAATTTTGCCGGCCCGTCGTTTGAGGTCAAAGTGGAGAATCCCTATGATCTCGACGTGGGCGCGCAAGCGATGATGAGTGGGATTATTTCAAAACCGCGCGACATTATTTTTACGCTGGGTTATCAGCTCACTGACCGGGTGCAGGCGCAGACTCTCTACCGGACCGAGCAACATTTGAAGCAACTAGTGTTGTCGCGGCGAATGACCAAGCGGGTTTGGGTTTCTTTCACCAGTTCCACCGGCTTGGTTCCCGGTTACACCGATATCAGTCAGACGCTAACGCTTGTCGGTCTGAGCTGGAGCGAGTGACAGCGGATCTCAGTTCGAGGCGAAGTCTGTCTCGCTATGAGATGTAACGGTCGCGGAATTCAATGCCATCGCCTGGTTTTTGACAGGACTATATAGTGGGGCGGAGCCGCTCTGCCGACAACTCTAGATATGAATCGCGGGCGCCTTCGCTACAATATGTTGAAGATCACGCTTCTGACACTGGCATTGTCGACCTGGGTGTTTTGTAGTTTTATTTATGCCACCCGCCCGCCGGAAAGCGCTTCGGAAAGCGCTTCGGATGCGTTCACCAATCTGGTGCGCCTGCCGGCGAGTTTGCCGGCGCAGATTCCGGGAATTTCGGAGATCACCGCCCTGCCACAGAAGTTTATCTTTGCGCCACAAGAAGCGATGAGTGAACCGATTGAAATGAAGTCATTAAAAATTGGCTGTTGGGAGAGTGTGGAAGGCTCAAAGCTCGCGACGCGCGCGCAATGGGTGCGCCTCACCGGTAAAGTTTGTCAGGGCCGACAGAACCCCCAAGACAATGTGGTCGTGCGCAACTTGACTAATGGTTACGTAGCCACAGTTTTTCCGGCCTCCGCGGATCGTTTGACTACGGACTTTATTCCGCTTCAGGCCGGGAAAAACGATATTTTGATTAGCATTAGTCAAGAGCCGGGTTCGACGGTTGAAAACCGGCTTTCGTTGTCGCGCGAGTAGCTACTTCTTTTTCTTGTTCTTTTCCTCGGCGGCTTTTTCCTTGGCCATTTCTTTTTCAAGCTGTTTGACCTTACGCTCGTTGGCCTTCAAAATATCCTTGGCCATATCTGAAGGGTTGGTGGTCTTAAACATGCTGCGCACGCGGCGTTCGGCGATCACGTCGTCGGCGATTCGCAGTTTGGCATCGGCGATGGCTTGTACAATCTTGCGCAACGACTCGTTGCCTTGAACTTCTGGGCGAATTTCACTTAAAATATTTTCCAACATAAAGAGGCTGGTGGAACGCCTGGCTACGGTGCCGCCTTTTTCTTGGGCCTCGACTAGGCATTCCCTGGCTATGGTTGACATGGTTTCTTCGAATGCCGAGAGATTACTGAGGTCACGGCGAACGTCGGGAGTCAGTTTAGCGACCATGTTGTCAGAGTTGGGTCGTGAAAAAATTAGTCGAAGCGCATCTGCAAGCTCGGCGATGGCTTCTTGATCCTCACCTTCAGCGGCATCGGCTTTGGTCAATTCGCGGGCCTTTTTGATGCGCGCTTGCACTTGCTGGTTCATTTCGTCGTAGTCTTTGATAATCAAATCGGAGTATTTGTAGTGATGGTCAGCCGCTTGCGCGCACATCAAACTCAGCAGTAGGCACAATAATTTTCCCATATATAGCTATTTAGCCATGGCGCCTGACGTTTGTCTATGCCGCACCTGCTTACTCGCAGCACAATGTCCTTAAATATTCATAACATGGCTTCTCTGTTCGCGCCGTCTATGTCAGAATAATGCTGCTAATTACAAAAAAGGAGTTTCCTTTGAAACAGTTATCTTTGGTTGGGGCGGTCGCGCTGGCGATGATTTTGCTGGCAGGTTGTACCTCGAAACAACAAATTGAAAAAATCATTCAGGACAATCCCGACATCGTTTTTCAAGCGATTAAAAAGAATCCAAAGAAATTCGTGGATGTGGTGAACGAAGCGGTTAAAACCGCGCAAGAATCTTCACGCGAAGACGAGACGAAAGCTGAACAGGCGCGCATGGAAGAGGAGATGAAACATCCCAAGACACCGGTGATCGAAGACGGTCGCGTGATTTTTGGCAACAAGAGCGCCCCCATCACGATTGTTGAGTACTCCGATTTCCAATGCCCCTATTGCGGTCGCGGCTTTCAAACGGTTAAGGAAGTTGAAAAAACCTACGGCGATAAAGTGCGCATCGTATTTAAGCACTTACCGTTGGAATTCCACCCCATGGCCATGCCCGCCGCCAAGTATTTTGAGGCAATTGCCATGCAGGATGCCGCTAAGGCCGAGAAGTTCCACGACGAAGTTTTTGCCAATCAAAAAGAGTTGGGATCCGATGGCGACAAGTATTTGCAAAGCGTAGTCAAAAAGGTCGGCGCCAATCTCGCCAAAGTTAAGAAGGATATGAACTCTGAAGGCGTGCAAAAACGCATTGCCGCCGATATGGAAGAAGCGAAAAAATTCGAGTTCTCGGGCACCCCGGGCTTTTTGATCAATGGGGTTTCACTGCGGGGCGCTTACCCGGCTCCTGAGTTTAAGAAAATCATCGACAAACAATTAGCGAGCGCCGCTCACTAAGTTGACTTCGTTAGGGCCTGTAAACAATGGGCCCTTATTTTCTCCCGATGCGCGTGTAGTTGAGTTTTTTGAACTGGCGATCGGCCAGAAATCCTCGTCCATCTATAAAAATCGGATTTTTTAACTGCTTGAGCAGGCGGGCCTCGGTTAGTTTGCGGTATTCTGGCCAGCTGGTGATGAGGGCTGCGCCGGCAGCATCTTTGAGCGCCTCGTTGACTTTACGGTAGAGCTTTACCCCGGCGGCGGCGAGCGGTGCGGGAAGCTCGGCCACGGGATCGTGCACCACTACTTGGCGTTTTAGCTGAAGCAGGTGATCAATCACCGCCAGCGCTGGGCTTTCGCGGATATCGTCGGTCTCGGGCTTAAAGGCCAGGCCGAGGAGGCATATCGGGCCGTTATTGGGGATTTGTTTAGCGGCCAGCTCCGCGAACGCGATTTTAACGGAGCGATTGGTTTTTAGAATGCCCTCTAAGCAAGGCAACTCGAGATAGCGAGAACGCGCAAAAGCCGTGAGTGCCGAAACATCCTTGGGAAAACAACTTCCGCCAAAACCACAGCCTGGCCAAAAGTAGCTCGCGACCGCTGGGTTTTTATTTTTCGCGGAAGCCAACCAGCGGCGGTCGTGCATAACAATGTCAATGACCTGGCGGATGTCCACATCCTCCGTCTGTTGCGCCAGAGTGGCCATTTCATTGGAAAACGAGATGAGTAGGGCGAGCAGTGAGTTGTTGGTGTACTTGCCCATCTCGGCTTCGGTGGGGGAGCAGCGAATTAGCGGGGAGCGGAATCCGCGGTAGAGCCAGCGACCCGCGCGCCAGGCGGTCTCGTCATGTACGCCGAGGACGATACGGTCTTGATTGAGGCCGTCTGTAACCGCGCAGCCTTCGCGTAGAAATTCAGGGTTCATGCCGGCGGTGATTTTAGAGCCCGCGAAAAAGGCGCGTTGCAAATGCTCGACGGTGCCGGGAGGGACGGTTGATTTGACCAACACAATGTGGGATTTCGCGCCGTTTTGGGTGCGCTGGCGCAGTTCGGTCGCTACCGAATGTACGGCGCTGAGGTCGGCGGTGCCGCTTTCACTTTGCGGCGTGCCGACGCAGATGAGATTGATCGTCGGGGTGGCGAAATCTTCATCGCTTAGGGCGCCCCAAAAACTGATGCGCTTGCGGTTGGCCTTGAACAGAGCTTCAAGTCCGGGTTCGAAAAAAGGCATCTGAC
Source organism: Pseudobdellovibrionaceae bacterium (assembly GCA_025354795.1). Taxonomy (GTDB): domain Bacteria; phylum Bdellovibrionota; class Bdellovibrionia; order Bdellovibrionales; family UBA1609; genus JALHOQ01. The sequence goes on along the minus strand of JANXMF010000013.1, from coordinate 7,660 downwards.
CGCTTTTTAGCACATTTAATTTGTTTATATCCCGCTCTATAAAGTGGATCTGGTGTCGGCTCTTTTGCGCCACGCACAGGCCGGTGACGAGACCGACGTACCCGGTGCCAATCACATTCACTCTATACGTCAAGTGACTGCTCCATTCCCCACTGAAAGTAGCGGGCAATACCATCCTCCACTGCGACTTCGGCCTCATAACCAAAATCGGTTTTGGCTTTGGTGAGATCGGGGCAGCGGCGCTGGGGGTTATCGGTTAAGTAGTGGGCGTCACTGGAATTAGCGAAGGAAACTTGCACTTTGCGCCGGCCCAATTTGGTGGCGGTGGCGGCAACGAGGTCGGCGACTTCGCGCATGGATATTTCAGGTTTGGCGGTGCCGATATTGTAAGGCTCGCCGGGCCGGCCCGAGAGCAACACCTGAAAATAGCCCACCACTGCGTCGAGAACGTAACAAAATGTTCGCATGGGGCTGCCGTCGGAGAGTAAAACGATTTTGCCGTCGGTGAGCGAGGTGCGCACAAAATCCGCCAGCACCCGGCCATCGTTGAGGCGCAGTCCGGGGCCGTAATTGTTAAACGGGCGGATCAATTTCACGGCGACCTGATGCTGGAAAAAATAACTGGTGCACAAGGCTTCACAAAGGCGCTTGGCTTCGTCATAGCATGCGCGCGGTCCGGTGCACGACACATTGCCGCGGTAGGTTTCCTTGGTCGGAATTTCCTCAGCGGGCGGGTCGCCGTAGATTTCGCTGGACGAAAAGTAGGCCACGCTCTTGACTTGGTTTTTGCGCGCGTGCTCGAGGATGTGACTGAGACCCCAGATGTTGCCGTAGATCGTTTCGATTGGATATTGGCGGTAGACGATAGGCGAAGCAAACGACGAACCGTGAAACACATAATCGGGGTTTAAATCCTTGGGCAGTCCGGTGTTGGTGTCGAACGTGAGCGCGGTAAAGGCCGAGCCCTTGACTTCGTCAATCCAGCGCGGGCGGCCGAGCTTGAAAATATCAGCACTGACCACTTTGATGGGCTTTTGGGTCGGATGGTTTTCGTTCCAAAACAGCGGGATCAGAGTCAGATACATTCCCAGAAAGCCGCCGCCGCCGGTGATGTATAGAGTTTGCCCGGAGAGTCTTTGTAGCGGTTCTTCGAGGCGCACCAAAGCTCGCTCTAAATCCTGCTTGACGAGTGCATTCATGCATAAATAGTCCCATCAAAAATTGCTGAAATCAATTGGCAGGCGAAGGCTCGGCCATGGGCGAGTCCCGTCGAGTTGTGAAGCGCACCCGATTGTTTTAGTCTATATAGAGTAGAGGACTTACCCATGAAAGTTGTCATTCTGGCCGGCGGAAAAGGCACTCGCATCAGTGAAGAGAGCCACGTGCGGCCCAAGCCTATGATCGAAGTCGGCGGTAGACCGATTTTGTGGCACATTATGAAATATTACTCGCACTTCGGTCACCATGAGTTTGTGATCTGTTGCGGATACCGCGGCTATGTGCTTAAGGAATATTTCGCCAATTATTTTCTTCACAACGCCAATGTGACGTTCGATTTGCAGAAGGGGCAAATGGAAGTGCATAGTGCCCACGCCGATCCCTGGCGCGTTTCGCTGATCGACACCGGGGAAGAGACCATGACCGGCGGACGTTTGCGCCGCGTGCGCGATTATTTGAGTACCAGCGAGTTTTGCTTTACCTACGGCGATGGCTTAAGCGATGTCGATCTCCATCAATTGCTCAAGTTTCATCGTGACGGCGGACGTATGGCGACCATCACCGCGGTTCGTCCCCCAGGCCGCTTTGGCGCGATCGAAGTGAAAGCCGGAAGCGTTAAGAAATTCACCGAAAAGCCGCTTGGTGATTCGGGCTTTATCAATGGCGGATTTTTTATTTTATCGCCGAAGGTGATTGATCTGATCGCGGACGACAAATCCATCTGGGAGCGTGAGCCGCTGGAACGACTGGCCGAAATGGACCAGCTGAGCGCGTTTGAGCATCAAGGCTTTTGGCAACCGATGGATACCTTACGCGAAAAGACTTTGCTCGAAGACCTCTGGGCCAGCGGCAATGCGCCCTGGAAGGTGTGGAAAGAATGAGTGTCGCGCCGTCTGTGGTGGTGATTTCGGCGGCCAGCTCCTTCACCGGGATGTGGCTGGCGAAAACTTTTGTTGGAGCCGGTTCGCGCGTCTTTGCACTCTTTGCGCGGGAAAACGCGAACGCCTACGAGGGCACCATCCAAGCGATGCGGCTACATTTGCTGGAGGAGGCGGGTGTAAATTTAGTTTTTGACGTTCCCGCGGAAAGCGGCGCAATGGCCGCTTGGATACACCGTCATCGCTTTGACCTTTTCATCCATCACCATCACCACATGCTTGACTATCGCGTCGCGATCTATGATTTGGCGCGCTCGCGGAAAGTCGCACTGGAGCCGCTGCCAGAATTGATTGCCGCTTTGGAACACTCCGGAGTGCCGGCGGTTATTTATTCCAGTACCTATTTTGAAAACTTAAGCTTAGCGGAGTCACCCTATGGATTTTCAAAAGGTGAAGTGTGGAAAGCGCTGGTTCCGCTGTGTGTATCCCGTGGCATTGCGCTTGGAAAAGTCATAATCGGCAATCCAATTGGTGCGTGGGAAAATGAGGATCGCCTAATTCCGAGCCTCGTGCGTGCGAGTCGCGAACGCGCAATTTTTGCATTGCGGGCGCCGGCTGCTAAAAACTGGGCGGTGCCGGTGTCGGTATTGTGTACGAACTATTTAAAAGCAGCGGCGGCCTTGCGCACTTATCCGGAGTACGTCGTGGTGCCTTCGCTCGGAGCGATGACAAATGCTCAGCTCGCGGAAGTCGCGCTGCTTGAGCTCGTGCAAAAGCGTCTAGGCTTAGCTCCGTGCCAGGTGGAGCCGGGTGATGAAAGTCTCGCCCATGAGGGCGTCGAACTCGGTCCCGTCACCGACACTTGCGATGTGGACGCATTCTGGGACACTTATGCCACGCGCTACCGCACTGAGACCACCCCCACAAGGCGAGTCATATGAAGACTTTCGACGTTATCTGCCCCGTGTACAACGAGCAATTGACCGTGCCGCTGTTTTTCGCGCGGGTGAAGACTATGTTCGCGCAGCTGAATTACCGCTGTCACCTGACCTTTATCGACAACAGTTCGACGGATCAGACCCAGGGTTTGATCGGTGAGATTTGCAAGGAGCATGATTGGGTCTCCTTAGTGGTCATGTCGCGCAACTTCGGTTATCAAAGCTCGGTCGAATGCGGTGTGCGCCTGTCACAGGCGGACTACACCGGAGTGGTGGATGTGGACTGCGAGGACCCGCCAGAGATGTTTGCGGATTTTTTAAAACTCGCGGAAGAGGGAAATGACCTGGTCTATGGCTAGCGTCTTGATCGCGAAGAGATTTGGCTGGTGAAATTGATCCGCAAGTTTTATTACCGCCTCACCAAAGCCACCGCCGACGAACATTTTATTCTCGATATGGCGGAGTTTTGTGTGATGAACCGCATGGTGCGCGAGGCCGTTTGTCAGGATCGAACCTCATTTCCGTTTATTCGCGCCTCGCTCGGACGCGTGGGTTTTGCCGTCAAAAATGTGCCTTATAAGCGCCATCAGCGGGTGGCGGGTGAGAGCTACTACAATATGTGGCGGTTATTGTCATTTGGTCTGGCGGGCATCCTCTCTTCGAGCACGCTGTGGTTGCGCGTTCCGGCCTACGTCTTTCCGTTTTGGGCAACGCTAGCTTTGGGTCTGAGTATAGCGAGGTGGCAAACCGGGCTGGAGATTTACTTTGAAGCCATGGTGCTCTCGGCTTTGGTGTTTTTGAGTTTTACCGCGACGGGGATCAGTTTGTATTTGGCGAGAGTATATAAAAATGGTTTACGTAGGCCAAACTTTTTTGTGAACCACAAGAAGTCTCTGATGCAAAATCGTGAGGCTTCGCTCAAAATCACGGGATAACTTTTAGCTCAGGGTGCGAGACTACGAATTTGCCGCCCCACTCGCGAATGTAACTGCACTGCTCGACGATTTCGGTTTGCAAATTCCACGGTAAGATCAAAAGAAAGTCCGGCCGCCTTTGGTGCAAGGCTTCGGGCGGTAAAACCGGTATGTGGGTGCCTGGCAAAAACATTTTTTGTTTGTGTGGGCTGCGGTCTACAGTGAAGTCGATAAAGTCGGTGCGAATACCGCAAAAATTGAACAGCGTATTGCCTTTGGCCGGCGCGCCATAAGCGGCGATGGATTTGCCGCTTTCGCGGGTGGCGATCAAAAAGCTGAGGAGTGCGCGTTTGATTTTATTGACCCGCGGTGCGAAGCCCTCATAGGCACTAAGGGTGTCCAGGCCCGCCTCGTCTTCCAATTTCCGCTGGCGTTGGAGCTGTGCGGTGGGCACACACTGAGCATTGGTTGCGTGAGTGACGTAGAGACGCAGACTCTCACCGTGGGTCGCCACCGCCTCGACGTCAAACACCCTCAGCCCATGGCGCGCTAAAGCTTGGGAGACGGAATGCAATGAAAAATAACAAAAGTGTTCATGGTAAATCGTATCGAATTGCCCGTTGCGGATCAGCTCGAGCAAATGCGGAAATTCGAAGGTGATCACTCCGGTCGGCGACAGCAGAGTTTTGCAGCCTAAAATAAAATCGTTGAGATGCGGCACGTGGGCCAGAACGTTGTTGGCGATAATTAGGTCCGCGCCACCGTGCTGGGCGCGTAAGCCTTTGGCACTGGCCTCGCCAAAAAATTCGCACACGGTGCGAATGCCCTCACGGATGGCGACCGCGGCCACGTTGGCCGCCGGTTCCACCCCCAAAATCGGAATATTATGCGCTAAGAAATTTTTGAGCAGATAGCCGTCGTTGCTGGCGATCTCAACCACTAGTTTGGAGCTATCGAGTTTGAGGCGGGGAATTATTTTTTCGACATAATCGTGGGCGTGCTTCAGATAGCTTGCGGAATAAGATGAAAAGTAAACATAGTCCGAGAAGATGTTTTGCGCGGATTCGAACTCATCGAGTTGTACCAGGCAACATTTTTCGCACACCAGGGCTTGCAGTGGGTAAAACGGCTCCATGCGGCCCAGCTGCTCACGCTTGAGAAATGAGTTCGCGAGCGGGGATAAGCCCAAGTCCACGAAGGTATGAGTCAGAGGGGCGGCACAAGATCGGCAATTCAAGATTATACCTCCAGAAAAATTGTTTATGCAGCGGCTGCACGAGTCAATAACTCATTGCGTTGGGCGGGCATTTCAATGGCCGCATGATGGGGGAGTCCGGCACAATATTGTTAATGAAATTCAAGGCTCCGCAATGGATTGCGATCGGTCTCACGGTCCTGCTTTTAGCGGCCGAATACTTGCGTTTGTTTATCGCGGTCCCGCTGGGCGATGAGGCGCTCTATGTCGGATCAGCGCTTCTGACTTCGATCGGGGCGCGGCCGTTTTATCATGAACTTTTTGTGCAGCAGACCGCTTCACTTCTCTACGAGCCTTTGATAGCGTTTTATTATCTTTTGTTTGGCAAATTCGCGATCATGTTGTTCGCCAGGCATTTGTTTTTGGCGTTTCTTTTGGTACTTGGGGCCGTGACTTTTTTCTTTTGCCGGCGTCGCACTGATGTAATTTCGGCCCTGGCCATTGCTTTGGCGGCGATGACCGGTGGCAATTTTGGTCTGCCGACTTTGGGTTACAATTCGATGGGCTGCATCGGCTTCGGTTGTTTCGCACTTCTGGCATTGCGCGCCGTTGAGGAACGCTCGCTGAAGCTCAGTTGTTGGAGCGGACTCTTCGCCTTCATCACTCTGGCGGCGTACCCCACATTTTTGGCCGCAGTCTTTTTCTTTTGGCTGTTTGTGGCGTTGGTTCAGCATTTTCTCAAGCGGCCCTACTGGAAAACCATGTGGGTCTGCAATTTGACGGCGGGCGGATTGCTGCTGGGTTATCTGCTATCGCTGGTTGTGCGCTTTGGCTGGGACAACATTTATTTGTCCTATCAGTTTACCTCGGCTCATATCGAAGGCGGTCCCTTTTGGCCCAAGATTTTTTACGGGCTGTGGCTCTTCCGCGAATTCGCGCCGTGGCCTTGGTTGGTGTTCCTACTTTTGGGATTGTGGTGGATGGCGTGGAAACGATTGGGGTTGCCGTGGGTGTTTTTTCTTATTCCCATCGGATTGTTTATGATCAGCCAGGTGAAGGCGCGGCCGGAACAAGGCACTTTCGCACAGGCTTTTATATTTATTGGTTGTCTCGCCGGTCTTCCGCTTTTGCTGCATTCTCTGCTTCACTCGTGGAAGCGGGATTGGCCCGAGCTGGTCTTGTGGGCCACGGGAATGGCCATGGCTCCGGTGTTGTGCTGGACGAGCGGTCTGACTTATTACTCGACTCATTACTCCACTTTGTTTAGTTTGGTGGCACTATTGGTCCTCTCGGTGAAGCAGGGGGTATCGCGCGGGCTGGCGATCGCCATGTTCACCGTCCCGCTGATATTTATTGTGCAAAAATGGGAAAGCCATTTTTTGCCAACGCAAGACAATGTCGCGAATCTCACTGAGGTGATAGATTGGGGTGCGTTCGCGGGAATTTGGACCTACCCTGCCGAATATAATTATCTGGCGCAGATCCAGAGCGATATTGATGCCGCAGCTAAGGGCAGCCTCAGCATTTTATTTTACGATAATTTTCCCGGCGGTTATCTGATGGCGGACCTGGCGCCCGCGACCCGCACTTGGTTGATGCACGGGCTCGGAGTTGCGTCGAGGGTGCGGCCATTCTTGCGTGAGCACTATCAGATCGCCGGCAACCGACCCGACGTGATCTTCAGATTCACCAAACACATGACGGTAGTCGAGAACGTGTGGGACGACTCCGATCCCAAACGCTTTTTACCCTATGAGGACGTCTTTTGGCATTACTTGCCGGAAGAATCCGGCGACTACACTCGCGTGGTGGAGCGATTCAACTATTCCGTTTACAAACGCAAAGGCTTGCCGTGAGCGTGCAATGTGGTCTCCCGCAATGTCCGCTGCAACCTCAGCCTGAGGTGAGATCCCATGAGTGGCGCATGTTGGAGTGCGCGCATTGCCACCAGCTGCGCATTCCGCCGGAGTGCCTTATCCATGATCACGTCGCGCCCGATCCGGTCGGTCGAATTCCGCTGGTGATGAAGATATTGTTTGGTCTACGCATGTTGTGGTTGGGGGGCTTGATTCGCGGCTACCGCGATCGCGAGGTGAAATGGCTGGACGTGGGCTGTGGCGACGGTCAATATTTAGAGTATTTGCAAGGTCGAGGTTATAAGTTCTGTGTGGGCATCGAGCCCGATGTGCGGCGCGCGCAAAACGCGAGACTGCGCGGACTCAACGTTTTCGCCTCCATGGAGGAGGCGAAAAGTGTCACCGGGATAAATAAATTCGATTTGATCACGCTGTGGCACGTGGTGGAGCACTTGCCCGAGCCGGCGCGGGTGCTTCAGAGTTACGCATCCTTTCTGGCGGATGAGGGCGTGATGCTTTTTCAGGTTCCGAATCATGAAAGTGCTCAGACCGGAATTTTTGGGCGGTGGTCGGCATTTCCCGATTATGGCCGGCATATTTGGTTCCACAATGGCAAGGTGGCGGAGTGGACGGCCGAGGTTTTGCAACCTTTGACAATTCG